>JAJRZC010000323.1 GCA_024275435.1 Alphaproteobacteria bacterium | reverse complement strand
CGCGTGATCGTCCATAAGGACATTATTCTCAGGCCCTTCATTCAAAGAAAGACAACCCCATGACCTTGAGACTCTCAAAACTGCCCAAACGCACACCGGTCAGGATCAGTGCAACATTTCCGCCGGAGATTCATGATGCTTTGAGCGATTACGCCCGCATTTATGAACAGGATTATGGCGTAAAGGAAAAGATCGAAGACCTTGTACCCTATATCATCGCAAGCTTTCTTGACACGGACAACGGTTTCAAGAAAGCGCGCCGCCAACTTGCCGCCGCATCTAAACCCACCCCACGCCCGCCAAAAGACAATATTGGTAGTTCAACCATATCAGGAGACAAATAATGGCTTTGAAAATCGGAACATTTTACGACAAGGGATCACATTTTGAAGGGATACTTGAAACTCGAAAACTGCATGATCTTGGCAGCGTCATCATAGACCCATACGATAAATTACCGAACAGCAGCGAACCGGATTATATCGTTCGCACCGGACAGTTTCAGATCGGGCGCGGCTGGAAACAAACCACCAAAGACGGGGAGCGTGAATATATCAATCTCATCCTCGATGACCCCCACATGGAAGAAGAAATCCGTGCCCGCCTTGTGAAGCAGGGCGACCAGCATATTCTCCTGTGGGAGCGGATGGTTGAATAGGTATTTACAGACTTCAATTTATAACTATTACGCATGTGAGATACGCGATAGTTAGAATAAGAGTTGACAAATGCCTTCAAATATTTTAACTTTTCCGTAGATTAAATACGCAATAGTTGGAATTATGCTCTATCTCGTTGGCGAAAACATTGACAAGGCTCGCGCGCATTATCAGGCCGAAACCGGCAAGATCGTGCAGCTCATGCGCGGAATTTATGTCGATTCTTCCGATGACATTGACGCCGTTGTGCTGCGTCACGCGGTCCGCATCGCTCAGTACCTCTACAAGCGCGCCTATCTGTCCGCAGCCAGTGCCGTATTGCTCGCGCCAACACATGATGGCCGCCTGTTTATAAGCGGCCCCCGCAGTCAACGGACCCGGATCAGGTCGCTGGAAATCATTCAGAATGCAGCTCCGACACACCCTTCGACCGCTTCTGCCGTCATCAAAGACAGTCTTGGTGAGTTCCGGGCCAATGTCTCCTCGGTCCGCCAGCGCTTTCTCGAAGCCTTCCGTATGCGTAGCGAGCATGCTGCCTCGCTCAATGATTCCATGCGCGCCGAAATCGCCGTACGACTTATCGAAGAATATGGTGAGCCCAAAGCCGCCGCTGACGCACTTTGGGCGCTCGCACGAGAAAATGAATGGTATCGCGAAGGAGAACTGGCCGAGCGTTATTTGCTAAAGCAGCCCACTACGACAGTAATCAATGAAGCTGCCCTCAACTTCACAGTGGCGTGGCACGGTCAGCCAATTGGCAATCTGAATCATGACGGGTTTGAATGGCGCTGGCGGGTCCAACAGGGGTTTAACCTTCCTCTGATACGTCAAACAGTGCCTGGAAGTCTTCCTCCCTTCATCCTCTCGTTGCTACCGGAAGGGTGGCTGGGGAAAGTCCTGAAAAGCCCGGACGAACGGTCGATGTTGCGGTCAGGAAAGCGCTACATGTCGAACATTGCAATTGCCCAAAGCCCTAAAAACATAGCATCATTGCCCCCTGATATTTTGGCAGGCAATTTGTCTGCCCACACCCTGGGCGGTGTCTTCTCCGGGACTTATGAGGGGCCAGGACGAGATAATATTGAGCAAGATTTCGAACAAAAGCTTGCGCGCCTTTATGCAGAAGCGGACACACCACGTCTGTCCGGTGTTCAGATCAAGGCCCCCATGTTCCTGGATGACAAAGGAAAACTGCAACCCGCCACCGGCAAACCCTTTACCCATATTTTGAAGCCCGCCGGGATCGGCGGATATCAAGCTCTGCCACCCATCGAGTTTTTGGCGCTCTCACTGGGCCGCTATGCCGGTTTCACAGTTCCTGAAATAGCGCTTGTTTCAATGCCGGATGGCATGCCACCGGCATTGATCGTCGAACGCTTTGACATTAGAGCCTCTACCGCCGATACGCGCCTGTTTGCGCTCGAAGACTTTTGTTCCCTCCTCGACCTGCCGCCAGAGGCAAAATATGATGGAACGATAGAACGAATCATGCGGGCTTTGAGACCCTTGTCGACTGCCCCCGAAAAGGACCTTCTGACAATTTTACGGCGCGCTCTCTTTGCATGGCTGATAGCTGACGGAGATATGCATTTAAAAAACATGGCGCTCCTGAAAATTGCTGAGCCTGGTGACGCCAGCTTTGACAGTGTCAGAATTGCCCCTCTCTATGACGCTGTGACGACAAGGGTTTTCCCACAACTCGAAAATGATCACATGGCCCTCAAGCTGGCCGGGAAAGATGATCGATTAAAGCGCGCCGATTTCCTGAAACTCGCCGCTACCGGTGGCATCAATGCCTCGGCTACCGGTGAAGCCATGGACGCACTGCTGGCTGGTTTCGAAGAAGGGCTAAACGCAGTTTCGTTACCAAGCAAACTTCAATTTGGCGATGTCAACATTGCCAAGGCTGAACAAATGCTAACCCTCTGTCGGGACCGCCTAAAGCAGTTCTTGCAGGACTGACGCACCGCGTGCAATTTGTAGTTGGGCGCGGCTGGGAGCGATTTACAGCAACTCACTGGCAAAAAGTGCAGTAACTACGCTGGCTCTGATTTCTCACTACACCATCTCAATCTACCAGGTTGTTGGCCAGAGCGTAGGGGCCAATTTACAGCACGCGTATTTGCGGGCTGCTTCATGAACACTTGGTTTTCTTGTTAACAATCAATGGGTTGTTATTATAAATCAACTGTTTCAAACCAGTGCCCATCTATGTCCTCTGTGGGGCACCATTTCTATTCAGTCCCATTGAATATAATTCAAGGTAGTTCAGTCTCAACCAGATTGCATCTCAAGCCACCATTGAGTTTCATCAATACTTTTTTTGCTTACGCTAATGTTGGCTATACGAACTTT
>JAJRZC010000322.1 GCA_024275435.1 Alphaproteobacteria bacterium | reverse complement strand
TTCAGGAAGGCGTTTTAAACATTGCCTTTCGTGTCGCCGAAGAAGACAAAATGCCGGTCCTGGATCTGAAAGACCTGCGATCCTTGATCAACAGCGTCGGCGACCGGTCCAAGGAGTTATCGAAAAAATACGGTAATGTGGCCTCATCTTCAGTGGGTGCCATTCAACGCCGCCTCCTCGTCCTTGAGGAGCAAGGTGCCGATCTTTTCTTCGGAGAACCGGCGCTCGACATCAAGGACCTTATGCGTGTCAGCATGGACGGCCGCGGCATCGTAAACTTGCTGGCAGCCGACAAGTTGATGGAAAGTCCAAGGCTTTATGGCACCTTCCTGCTATGGCTGCTAACAAGTCTGTGGCAGCAATTGCCAGAGGTTGGCGATCAGCCCAAACCCAAACTGGTGTTCTTTTTTGATGAAGCGCATCTGCTGTTCGATGAAGCACCCAAGGCCTTGCTCAAGCGCATCGAACAGGTGGCGCGGCTCATTCGTTCCAAAGGCGTCGGCGTTTATTTCATCACGCAAAACCCACTGGATGTTCCCGACACAGTATCCTCGCAGCTCGGCAATAGAATACAGCACCAGTTGCGCGCTTTCACCCCAAAGGAACGCCGTTCAGTCAAGGCCGCAGCCGAAACATTCCGCCCCAACCCCGATATCGATACCGAACGAACGATCCTCGAACTGGGCATCGGCGAGGCGCTCGTCTCAACCCTTATCAATAAGGGTGAACCATCCATGGTACAGCGCACACTGATACGCCCGCCAGAGGGCCAGATCGGGCCACTGACCACCCAGGAACGTGCAGCTATCATGCAGCGAAGCCCCGTAAGCGGAAAATACGAAGAAACCATCGATAGGGAAAGCGCCCACGAGATGCTCGCCAAAAGAGCCGAGGAACTCGCTAGGAAGGAGCAAGAGCTTCAAGAGGAAGCCAAGGCCTCAGCAGGTGGTTGGTTCGGTGGCATTACCAAAGAAATATTCGGCAGGGGCCCCCGCGGTGGTAAGTCTTTGGCTGGCCAGGCAGCAAGTTACGCTACCAAGTCCATCATGCGCAGAATCATATCGCAAATCGTCCGCAGTGTTTTACGCGGTGGCCGTTAAATATATCATGCTGCTGGGTTCACCCTTGCCGGCAATTGATTCATAGCTTCCCCGCTCCATGAGATGACTGATGGATGAACAACAGTTTCATCTTTAATTCAGTCGCAATACCTAATCTGTTTTTCCAACGAGGATCACAATTAGGGAGCTATTGCCATGCAAACGCCACTTGGTTTCATTTTGTTTTCAGCTATCGTGGCCGTGTTGTTTTCACCCGCAGGCCCTGCCAAGTCGGCAAGTTTCAGCTGTATGGAAACCCAAATGCTAAACGCTGCGGAGCGCCGGATCTGCCGTAGTCGTACTTTAGGCGCGCTCGATGAGCGTCTCGATAGCTGGTATCGCCGCGCACAAGAACGAGCCTCTTATTTCGATCAAACCAAAGAAATTCGAAACGAACAGCTTCAATGGCTGCGCGAGCGAAACTCTTGTGGAGCAAGTTACTGGTGTCTGCGTAAAAAATACAAGCAAAGATTGCGCGAACTGCGTGACTATGTCGAACATGTTTAAGCGCTCAGAAATATTCCAATGAAAAAAAGGGTTGCCAGCAAGAATGTCTGGCAACCCTTTTTTGTGGGTATCTTCTTTAAATTATTGTCCCATTCATTCATTGAACGGCTTTAGCCGAGCATTTCTTCAACGTGTTCCCAGTTAACCAGATGATCAAAGAAGGCTTCAAGGTATTTGGGACGTGCATTCTGATAGTCGAGATAATAGCTGTGTTCCCAGACATCGCACCCAAGAATCGGCTGTGCTCCGCTCATCAGCGGGTTTTCCCCATTAGGAGTTTTCGCCACAGCTAAAACACCATCTTTAATGACGAGCCAAGCCCAGCCAGAACCAAACTGGGTTTTACCGGCCTCAACAAAATCTGCTTTAAGTTTTTCAAGTCCCCCATAAGTCGCCACCAAGGGTTCCAATTTACCTGGCAGTTTTGTGCCGCCACCGTCTTTCTTCATCCACTGCCAGAAGTGAGTGTGATTGTAGTGTTGGCCGATATTATTCACCACTGGCTGATCTTTTTCAGCAAAAGCCTTTTTGCATATATCTTCAAGGCTCAGCCCTTCGTATTTGCTACCCTCCCCAGCAAGCTTGTTTCCCATATCCACATAAGCTTGATGATGCTTGTCGTGATGAAATTCAAAGGTTTTAGCCGACATATAAGGTTCTAAGGCGTCGTAAGCGAAGGGCAGGTCGGGCAAGGTAAAAGTCATAGGCATGGTCTCCGATTGGTCTCCAGTTCAATGGCAGCACTCAGTCGGGTTTTCACAGCGCTGCTTCCTGGAGCCAAGCTAAAGCATGTTGCCCAGTTTGGGAATGCACACCTTGCACAGCATTCACAAAGTTGATGATGGGGAGAGATGGAGGCGCAACAACCCTGAGTATTGCGCCTCCTGGATCACGCCGGGGAAGATGATTTCAGGGTTCCATAGATTTAGCCCATCCATGCTGACACCTCCCTGAATGTCTGGTTCATCTAGCATTCAGGAAGCTAAAGCCGCATGATTTTGCATAAAAACGTACCTATAAATCCTGTGTGAAAGATTTCATCATCATAATTATGGGAAGAGAGGGTTTCTAGCCCATAAAATTTCCAAAAAAGACAGTCCGAAAAAATAAAAAAATCACAGGAAACTGTGATTTTCTCATTGCGAGACTTTTGAGGAAAAAATATATATCCTTCTATATATATAAAGTAATAGCCTTGTTTTTTGGATGTTTATGGAGAAAAATCCTAATTCATTCGGTTTCAATGGGAAAACAGAGTTGATTTCGTTTTTCTAAGGCTGTTATTATTTCTTTCGAATAATATCAGTTACATGCGCAAGTAACAAAAAACTGAAAAACAAACGGATAGAGTAAGTATCATGGCTAGGACACGCGTTGCACGGACAAAAAGAAAGACAGTCAAAAAGGCTGCCCCAAATATCTCCAAAATGTCTTTAACAGAATTGTTGGCGCTTCAGCAGGTAGTTGAAACCGCCATCGCCGAAGCTCGTCAACGCGAACGTTCCGAAGTCCTTGTCCGCATGGAAGAGCTGGCGAGCAAGTCCGGTTTTTCCCTGTCCGAATTGGTCGGTGGTCGCGGACGTGGCAAGGGTAAGGTTTCCGTTGCAAAATATGCAAACCCCGATGATCGAACACAAACCTGGACAGGCCGCGGACGCAAACCCAACTGGCTGATCGCAAGGTTGAAAAAAGGCGCAAGTCTTGAAGATTTTTCCATCTAGATGGATTTATTCCACTGAGGAATTTGTCGTAAAATAGCGCCAACCCTTATGGGTAAAGGCTGGCAAGGCAATCAAAAGGGTTCGAAAGAATTCAATTGGAAATTTCTGCTAAACAAAACAAGACCAATTTACAGCCCGTGTCGTCACAAGGCACGGGCTTTTTTTTAAGTAAAAAAATAACAGCTCAGAATATCTGATTAGGAAATCCAATAATCTTATAAAGCTGACAATCGGCAAAACCTTTATAGTCTGTGATTGAAAACCCGCATCCAGATTTCAAGTATAAGAAGATTGCTGGCCGCAATCACAGTAAAACCGCTCGACATAAAGCTTGCTATTTGGTCTGTCAGACCAAAGGTATTTCCAGCAAAATTGAGCAATAGGGCAAGCAACGAGAACGTCAGAGCCATAGCTGCATAAACAGTCAAAACGACTCTGGCCGAACGGCGCCTTTCACGTTCAATAAATTTGTCGCTGATTTGCAATTTTTTGCCTAACGCATGACACAATGGCTTAGAGCTGGAAATAACAACAAAGGGAAGTTCCGTTATCCTGATAGGATCCTCCCAACGCCTCGCTGATGCATTGGATTGTAACGCAGTCTTCTTGGTTAATGAAAGCTAAATTTCATAATTACTTAACC
>JAJRZC010000321.1 GCA_024275435.1 Alphaproteobacteria bacterium | reverse complement strand
CCAAAAGAAAGCGCCCCGCACGGTCAAGCTGCGGGGCAACAATGTTGTTATGGGGACCAAGGCCCATCCTGTCAATTCCAAATCCTTTGGGCAAGTGTTATCAGCTAAAGCTGACAGTTCATCAGGCCCACAGATCTTTTCTTGTAGCGGGCGACACGATATCCCTAACAACAGTTCGAGCCTTAATAGATCACCAAGGTCAACAAACCCGCAAGGACCCAATATGACTGGTTCAAGTCCCCCTCGTTCGCGCCAGGAATCAAAGAAAACTTGGGCGAACAAGAAGAAAGGGGCTGCCAAGATCAGGAAAGATTCTCGAAAGACCGCAGATTCCAGGAAGAACCTGCCCCGATCAGCCGCCTTTCAAGAGCGGAAGGTCAATCATGAGGGGCATGAGATCATTACGATTTTTGGGCTTCATGCCGTTCTAGCCGCTTTAGAAAACCCTAAGCGGAAAATTAACAAACTTCTTATGAGCGAAAATGCCCAACGGCGGTTGTCTGAGGCGATCGTCAAAAGAGGTGTCGATCCTGAGACGACGACGCCGAAAACACTGGATCGGATCCTTGGGGCGGATACCGTTCACCAAGGCGTTCTGCTGGAGACGTTGGCGCTTGAAGCTCCAAAGCTTGAAGACTTAGTTGATGTGGCGCAAAAAAACGGCCCGATTGTTGTTCTGGATCAGGTGACGGATCCTCATAATGTTGGTGCTGTTTTGCGGTCTTGCGCGGTTTTTGGATCGGCTGGACTGATAATGACGCGAAGAAACAGTCCAGCGTTGTCTGGAGTTTTAGCAAAATCTGCCTCCGGAGCGTTGGAACTGGTCCCGGTTCATCTGTGCGCTAACCTGTCTCGGACACTGGCCGCGCTCAAAGAACACGGCATCGAGGTTATTGGGCTCGAAGGTGAAGCTGATGAGGCCATCGAAGATATTAAAATGACAGGATCGAACGCGCTGGTTTTTGGCGCGGAGGGCAAGGGGCTGCGACAGCTTACCAGCAACACTTGCTCGCAATTGGCGCGGATCCATACCCAAGGGAGCTTAGCCAGCCTAAACGTTTCAAACGCCGCGGCGGTCACATTGCATCTTGCTGCCATGCGCCGGCGCGGCGTTTGATTTTCCAAGTGCCGATGGTGGTGAACCTCTAAACTCACCAATGATGCCAATGGTGGCGGCCATGATGACGACTATGCCATTTGCGATGCTTATATCCACGCTTTGTATGACCCCAAGCTCGATAATAACGTGGCTTGCGGTGATAGTAACGAAAACGCTTTTTGCGCACGAGATGGGCGGGGCGCCAATATCCTGAGTTGTAGTAGGGGTAGTAACCTCGGTGCGCGGGCCGATAGCGGTATGGGTCCGTGCGGGAATGGACGTGATAGACGTGCTTATAACGAGGGTAATAAACGTGGTGGCGGACGGTGCGGGTTTCCCCCCATCCAGCTGGGGCGGTACGATAGGCGTGCCCGGCCGAGGATGCCGTTGTGGCACCAATTAAGCCTGAAAACGCTAAAATCGCGCAGGCCAACAAAGTTTTCAAACGCATTACTGAGTACTCCTGAACCGTCAAGGTAAGTTAATACACTCTGAACTTTACAGTAAGAATGCTAAGGATCATCTAAGCAAAGGGCACATATTATCGGTATTTTCGTATTCATTTTCCTTGCTGGTGTTTCACCTCAGAGCAGATTTTTGCCCAATATTAAGTAATTCCTCACCGTATTGAGTGAATTTTATGGGGTAATGGGTCTTTGCGTTCTCGCGCAAAGTGCGATGTGGCACGCCGAGTTATGTGATCTCGACACGCCTTCGCCTTCTGTTACATCCCGTTGTTTTGTTTGGTAAAGCGCAAGTCCAGTGGTGAGCTCACATAAGCCAAAGAATCTGCCTGACGTTGGCGAACGCATGAAGCGGGCGCGGCATCGGCTTGAGGATTTGCTCCGAGATCCCGGGCCTGGGATCACGGTGACGCCTGTTGGGCAAAACACGGACAGGTTACGTCAGGCCATTTCACAAAGTGCTCAATCGCAAGTTTCAACGAAGCCTGCTGCTCGTGGGGCACAAAGACCTCAGGGTCAAAAAGTTGCTGCCGCTAACAACGCTGCGGTTTCATCTGGCCAACCTGGTTTTCAAGCCCCTCAGCGTGAAACCATCCCCGTCGCCTCCAAAGAAGGGGCTGGCACATCGTCCGTTCAAGCTTCAGGCGAACGTTTGGCTGCACCAGTGCAGGCTCAAACTTCTAAACAAGTCCATACTTCTAAACAGGTTCATAAACAGGCTCAGTCTTCTGCTTCCAGCCGGCCAGAATCACAAAAGCCTACCGGGCTCAATTCTCATGATGCCCGTGCGACTGTTGCACCGATGAGGGGGGAGCAAATTAACCCCCATGTTGCTGCTTCACAAAAATCAGTTAAAGCCGGGACTAGCAAAGCTCACATACCAAGGTCGCCACAACCTTCCATCACACTAAAAAATGGGGAACTGGCGAACGCTTTGTTATTGAGCAAACGGGCATTTATGGCTGCGGGGTTGTTCAGTTTTGTAATCAACCTCTTGATGCTTGCTGGCCCGCTTTTCATGTTGCAGGTCTATGATCGCGTCATCACTTCTGGTTCCATACCAACACTTGTCGCATTGTTTCTCATGACGGCAGGGGCATATCTGATCATCGGGACGTTGGAATTTGTTCGCTCTCGTCTAATCGTTCGCATGGGACTTGAAGTGGATCAGCGGATTTCCTCACGCATCTTTGAAGCTTCGTTGCGCCACGGGCTGGCAGGTACGGGACAATCCAATCATGCTTTGCGTGAACTGGACCAGCTTCGGCAATTCATTGCCAGCCCAGGACCATTGACGTT
>JAJRZC010000320.1 GCA_024275435.1 Alphaproteobacteria bacterium | reverse complement strand
TGCGGGACACCTCCGATGTCATAGACATCCTTGGCAACGTACTTTCCACCGGGCTTCAAGTCAGCGATGTAGGGCGTTTTCTTGAAAATTTTAGCGACGTCGAAGAGATCAAATTCCAGACCAACTTCATTTGCCATGGCTGGAAGATGAAGTGCCGCGTTGGTTGAGCCTCCAGTGGAGGCTACAATGGTTGCTGCGTTCTCGAAGGCTTCTCGTGTTGCAATGTCGCGTGGGCGGATGCCATCTGCAAGAAGACGCATCACGGCCCTGCCGCTTTGGATGGCATAATCGTCACGGCTCTTATATGGGGCAGGTGCACCGGCTGAGCCAGGCAAGGCGATGCCCATGGCTTCGGAAACGCACGCCATTGTGTTGGCGGTAAACTGTCCTCCACAGGAGCCTGCCGAGGGACAGGCAACGCATTCCAGTTCATGAAGGTCTTCATCGGACATGCGCCCGGCCGAGTGCATGCCAACGCCCTCGAACACATCAACGACGGTTACGTCCTTGCCCTTGAAGGTGCCTGGAAGGATTGTGCCGCCATACATGAAAACCGCCGGGACGTTCAGGCGAAGCATTGACATCATGATGCCGGGCAAAGATTTGTCACAGCCTGCGATGCCGACCATGGCATCGTAACAATGGCCACGCATCGTGAGTTCGATTGAATCGGCAATGACTTCACGGCTGGCCAGGGAGGACTTCATGCCTTGATGCCCCATGGCGATACCGTCTGTTACTGTGATGGTACAAAATTCGCGTGGGGTCCCGCCTGCCTCGTCAACACCAATTTTGGCAGCACGAGCCTGGCGTTGCAATGTGATGTTGCATGGCGCGGCCTCATTCCAGCAAGACACGACGCCAACGAATGGCTGATGGATCTGTTTTTCTGTCAGCCCCATAGCATAGTAGTAGGAGCGATGCGGCGCACGGCTTGCGCCCTCAGTTACGTGACGTGAAGGCAACTTCGACTTATCGAAGGTTTTGGCGTCCATCTTTTCTCCTGCCCCAAACTCTCTGTTCCGGCTTTCTGCTCGTTGCAGACACCGTGCGACCCTTTAGATTCCAACATGACACGCTGGTGGTGTCGTGGTGCTCAAAGTTTCCTCAGCGTGCGGGTCTAAAGCAGATTCGGGGAAACATTCGTATCAAGCAGAACCGATGGGGCATAATTTATCCCATGAAAGAGCGCTGCTCGATGTTTTGGTGGTCTGATATCTCTTTGGTATTTGTCGGCTAGGCACAGTCGCAAATTCACGCGCTTGCACCTGTTTTTTTCAGGATTCATGTTGCGAACAGTTTGTGGCGCAAGATGGGCACAGGTGCCTAATTACAGTTGCGGTAAGGACACAGTTAACAGTTGTTCGATTTTGCTTCCCATTCTGAGCGTGATTGCCACCGAGACAAAAACGGTGTCTTTAACTGCTGGTGAACTTGTCCGTTCGTTATGATCAAGCTGAATACCTAAGACCACCATTGTGCGACCACCTGAGGGCCAGCCTTGGGCGGAAGCTTAGCTTTCAAGGGGCAACAATATGACCGGTGCAGTGCCTGCCTCATCTGCATACTTACAATCTGAAAACAGCTCTTTGGGCGAGCCGGTGGTGCTTTCGTGGATGAGACCTCTTGGTTTGATCGGGTTATCGTTTTGGAACTTCCTCGCAAGGGTGCTCACGCTGGGCATCTATCACTTTTGGGGGAAGACTGAAGTACGGAAACGATTGTGGTCGGCTATCCGCATCAATGGGGAACCTCTCGTTTACACCGGGCGCGGGCTCGAGTTGTTTCTTGGCTTCCTGATCGTCTTTTTTCTGATTCTGTTACCGCTTCTTCTTATTCCTGTTGCCGCCATCTTTTATCTTGGGCCGGAGTCCACTGCTACGAAGGTTGTCCAACTCCTGCTTTATGTGGTGTTCTTCTACTTGTTTGGTGTCGCTGTGTATCGTGCCCAACGCTATCGGATGTCGCGCACAACATGGCGAGGGATCCGCGGGCAACTTGTGGGAAACCCCTGGCAGTACGCATGGACTTCTTTCTGGACCGGCCTTCTGGTGCCGCTTACACTGGGGTGGATTTTACCGTGGCGGGCTGTCAAGCTGCAAAAATTCATCACCAACGATACGCGTATTGGTAATCGTTCTTTTTTGTTTGAAGGAAGTTCTAAGCCGCTTTATGTACGGTTCGCAATTTTGTGGTTCAGCGCCATATTAATCTATCTTGCGGTGATGATGAGCCTGGGAGCGCTCATGTTTCCCTCACTTCAAGAAATTCAGTTGCTTTCCGAACGGGGGGCTCAGGTACCGACAATGACTCTCGTCAAAATCTTGGCGACGGTCTATGGCGGGTTGATCATAGCCTTTCTGCTCTACTCCATCGCCAGCGCTTGGTATCGGGCACGTATGATCAATCATTTTGCGTCTTGTACGAAGTTTGAAAACCTGAAGTTTTCCGGCAGTCTTCAGGCGCGCGGTCTTGTCTATATGGCGGTTACAAATTTCTTTATCCGCCTTACCGGGTCCCTCATTTTTCTGGTGATTGGGATTATTCTCGCATTCTGGGCCTATGGGGCGCTTTCCGGCATGTCTCCGCCTGACGTTGACCCGCTGGAGTGGGATAAAACGGTCCGGGGAATTACAGTGGCGCTTGCCACGGGAACCTTGCTGTTTGCAATGGCCGGATTTGTTTTGTTCGCACCGGTGACGGAAGCGCGCAACTCCGGATATCTTATCAATAGAATATCCATTGATGGCACGGCGGCTCTGGCGGAAATTGAGCAAGGCGCCAAACAGGATATCAAATTGGGTGAAGGGCTCGCGGAGGCTTTTGATATCGATGCATTCTAAAACCACAGATGAGGCGTTTGCCAAGCGTTTTGATGGTCGATTTTCCGATGGCACCACGGCTGGTTCACAGCGGGTTGATGTGCGGTTATCGAAACAAGGTTTGTTGATCTATAATAATGGAGATAAAGACCCAACTTTATGGCCTTATGAAAAACTAGCTGTCGCGGAACCTTTACGCAAGAATTCTATCGATGCCCTGGTTACCTGTTCTGGTTACGCTGGTTCCACGTTGTTTGTACCAGGTGGTGTGTTTGCGCGCATGCTGGGTGAGTATGCGCCGCAACTAACAACGGGAGCGGAGCGTTGGCGTAATGCGCGCCCATGGCTTCTGACAGCATTGGCGGCATCCGTGATTGTTGGCTTTATCTACGTTGCCGATATTTCTCCTGCACGCCATGTGGCGATGCTCATACCTGATAAAATGCGCGACTCACTGGGCAAGCATAGCCTGCAATCCATGGTGGGAAAGCGTGGTGTTTGCGTTGCCAAGGAAGGACGCGAAGCGCTTGATCGTCTGGTCTCTCGGCTTTCGCTTGCATCAGGCACCGATACCAATTTCAAGGTGACGGTTGCTGATTGGGGGCTTCTAAATGCCTTCGCCACGCCGGGAGAATACATCGTGGTGACACGAAAGCTCATTACCACAGCGGATTCCCCTGATGAGCTTGCCGGTGTTCTGGCCCATGAGATGGGACATGGAATTTCATTACATCCCGAAACCGGCCTTGTGCGCGTTGTTGGATTGTCTGCGACGTTTGAGCTTCTTGTCGGCGGTGGTGGTGGAACGCTGGCGAATCTAGGGATTTTACTGGCGCAGCTTTCCTATACACGCGGGGCAGAAATTGAGGCAGATGAGCATGCTTTACGCATTTTGAAAGCCGCCAAGATTTCTCCCACAGGGCTGGCAAAATTCTTCAAACGAGTTTCAGGGGCAGGTTCTGGATCTGACAAGGGCAAGTCTGGAAAAGAAAACGATAAGAAAAAGAAAGAAGCTCAAGGTTCCTGGACACAAGGTCTGGATATATTACGAACCCACCCCGCACCAAGTGATCGATTAGAGCGTGTTATGCGCCAAGCTGTTTACCCGGCGACGCCTGCGCTTAATGCAGAAGACTGGGCCGCACTGAAGAAGATTTGTTCAAAAACCGAAGACGGCGCTGGCCTTTCCAATTCAGGTGAAAAGTCCATGAACCAAACACAAAAACGCAGGTATGAGCCAAATGGTTCGGATGAGAAGTGGACTGACCACACAAAATGAGGTTGTGGGCAAACGCTGCGGGTTCAATGTTAATGGCTGTTTGACATATCGTCATGAACGGGCAATCACTTGCCCTTTTTTCATCATAGTTCCAGCTCGAACTGTAAAAGTAACCTACCCCAAAACATGTAAACAATGTGAGCGTTACCTGAATGACGCCTAAATCATGTTGCATCTTTTCGTTCATGATTTAAGTCGATCGTTTTTTTGGAAAATGCACGGCGAATTAGCTTTTTTGAATTCACCACTGATCGTTGTTCGGTCTTGGGGAGGGTTACCTTCTATGATGAGACGACTTTTTTTCTCGGTGTTTGTTGTCACTGTTTGTGCTTTTGCTTATGGGATAGCCCCGTTCTATACGGCCTGGACGATCCGGACGGCGGCGAAAGCGGGAGATGGTGTTTATCTTGCGCAAAAAATCGACTGGTCAGCCATTAAGCCCGGGCTGAAGGCATCGCTCACGCAACTAACTCTTGATCCTGATGGCACGAAAGCTGCCGGTGGTGGCAACAAGGGTTTGTGGCAAAGGGTCAAGAATTATTCCACACGCTTTATCATTCATAACTTTGTTGACCGGTATGCCAACCCTTCAGGCTTTGTGACACTTGTCACCTATGGTCGAGCTTTTCAAGGCCGGGACAAGAGCGAAGAACATCTTTCTTTGATGGCACGTATTTCTCGCGTCTGGTCACGTGTGAGGCGGGCTGAGTTTACGTCACTTACCAGCTTCGAGATGGATCTTCTCGACAAAGATGATGAACGCCGGCTTTACAGTGGTGTGTTTCAGATAAAGAACTGGCAGTGGAAGCTTACGGATCTGCGTATACGCCAGCTTCCCGCGCAGCAGATGGCGCAACTTGTGAGCAAGGTTTTGCCGGTCCGTTAGGGGGCTAAAGCTTGGTTGCTCTCAACTGCTATAATTAAGAATTGGACGTTTCCTCAATACGCTTAAGCGCTGCTTCCAATCGGACCAGGATTCCTTCGAGTTCTATTTTTCGTGCCTGGGTTTCTTCAATGGCATCGGGTTGGGCGCGCTCCATGAACTTGGGGTTGCCCAGCTTGGCGTTCATTTTCTTCAGATCATCCAGGGCTTGTGTTGTCTCGCGCTCAAGTCTTAGCTTTTCCGCGCTCATGTCAACGATGCCTTGAATGGAAAGTGCGACGGTGACATCTTCGATGACGATAAGCACTGCTCCCTTGGGAGCTGATTTGGCGAAGGAAATATCTTCAAGCCTGGCAAGACGCTTAATTGTCTCCCCATGAGTGTGCGCGCGCTTTTTTGAGAGCTTATCATCTCCAATAATGACCATTGGCAGCTTGGCGCCGGCGGGAATGTTCATTTCAGCGCGCACAGATCGAACTTCGGAAACCAGCCGGATGACCCAGTTTATTTCCTCATCTGCGTCTTTGTCTTCCAGGCCTTCCAAGGACGGCCACTTACTGAGTGTCAAAAGTGTTTGGCGTTTCTCACCGTAGACAACCATGTGGCTCCACAATTCCTCGGTGATGAAGGGCATGAAGGGGTGAAGCAATTTAAGAATTTGATCCAGGACCCAGGCTGTTGTGGCGCGCGTTTCGGCCTTGGCATCTTCATCATCGCCGTTCAGCACCGGCTTAATGAGCTCCAAGTACCAATCGCAGAAAGTTCCCCAGACGAATTCATAGACGCCACTTGCCGCATCGTTGAAACGATAGTTTTCCAGATTTTCGGTCACGTCTCTTGCTGCGTTCTGGGTCTCGCTGACGATCCATTTGTTGATTGTCTCGTTGAGCTTGGCTGGATCGTAATCATGCTTTCGGACGCATTCGTTCATCTCGGCAAAGCGGGCCGCATTCCAAATCTTGGTGGCGAAGTTTCTGTAGCCTTCGACACGTTGCATGGACAGCTTGATGTCGCGCCCCTGTGCGGCCATGGCTGACAATGTAAAGCGCAGCGCATCGGCACCGTAAGCCGGGATTCCTTTTGGATAGTCCTTGCGTGTGGCCTTTTCAATTTTCTTAATATCAGAAGGATTGCTCAGAGCGTTGGTGCGCTTGGAGATGAGTTCCTCCAAGGTGGTGCCGTCGATGATATCAAGCGGGTCCATGACATTGCCCTTGGACTTGGACATTTTCTGACCGCGTTCATCGCGCACCAGGGCGTGGATGTAGATATCAGCGAAAGGCACTTCGTTCTTGAAATGAAGGCCCATCATCATCATGCGGGCGATCCAGAAGAAGATGATATCAAAACCCGTGATTAGAACACTTGTCGGGTAGTAACGTGCAAGCTCCGGTGTTTCATCGGGCCAACCAAGTGTTGAGAATGGCCACAGAGCCGAAGAAAACCAAGTGTCGAGTACATCTTCATCACGTGTTAATTCTACACTCTTGCCATAGTGCTTGTTGGCGAGAGCTTTGGCCTCATTCTCATTGTGGGCGACAAAAATTTGATTGTCTGGTCCATACCATGCGGGGATTTGATGCCCCCACCAAAGCTGTCGCGATATGCACCAGGGTTGGATGTTGCGCATCCATTCGAAGTAAGTCTTTTCCCAGTTTTTAGGAACAAACCTTGTGTCGCCGTTCTCAACCGCCTTGAGCGCCGGTTTGGCGAGGGTTTCTGCATCAACGTACCATTGATCCGTGAGATACGGTTCAATGACAACATTCGAGCGATCACCGTGGGGGACAGCATGGGTGGTGGGTTCGATCTTTTCGAGAAGACCAAGCTCCATCATTTCGACAACAACTTTCAAACGCGCCTGGAAACGGTCCATACCATGGTAGGCATCTGGTACTCCGGCGGCATCTGCTTCGTGACCGGAGACCAGGTTTGCATGGCGGTCCAGCACGTTTATCTGGGCGAGATCATGCCGCTTGCCAACCTCGAAGTCATTGAAATCGTGAGCTGGTGTAATCTTGACAGCACCGGTTCCTTTTTCAGGATCCGAATGCTCATCGGCGACTATTGGAATTTCGCGCCCGACAATTGGTAAGGTGAGCGTTGCCTTTGCCGCCAGCAGCGGCGCATAGCGCTCGTCTTCAGGATGGACTGCAACACCGCTGTCACCAAGCATCGTTTCTGGTCGTGTTGTGGCAACGACTATATGGTCCTTTCCGAAACCTTTGACCTTTGAGGTCAGCGGATAACGGAAATGATACATGTGGCCGTTTGGATTTTTTCCCAGGACCTTGCCCAGCGCGTCTTTATCCAGTTCATCACCACTGGCTAGAGACCAATTGAATGAGCCGCTGGCGTCGACCTGCACCACTTCCAGATCAGAAATCGCAGTTTGAAATTTCGGGTCCCAATTGACCAGACGCTTGTCCTTATAAATCAGCCCTTCTTTGTGTAGTGCGACGAACACCTTTAAGACGGCTTTTGACAAGCCCTCGTCCATGGTGAAACGCTCGCGTGACCAGTCGCATGAAGCGCCAAGGCGTTTCAGCTGGTTGATTATCGCTCCGCCGGATTCTTCCTTCCAGGCCCAGACCTTCTCAATGAATTTTTCGCGGCCTATGGAGCGGCGATCCGGTTCCTGATTGGCTGCCATCTGACGTTCGACAACCATTTGCGTGGCAATACCGGCATGATCCATACCCGGCTGCCAGAGCACATCTTTTCCGCGCATGCGTTCAAACCGGCACAGAATATCTTGCAAGGTATCGTTTAGCGCGTGCCCCATATGGAGGGAGCCCGTTACGTTCGGCGGCGGTATAACGATGCAATAGGGCTCTGCTGCATCACCTTGGCGCCCTTCGCGACCACATTTGAACGCTTCTTGTGCGTCCCATTGTTTGTGAATGCGCGGTTCAATTTCGCCGGGCTTGTAGGTTTTGTCGAGCATGGACAATGAATTCTTATCAGATGTGGAGATGAGCGGAGAGACGGTGGTACGCTCCAGGGCGCGCGCCTGTCAACCGCCCCTGTCCGATCTTAGAGCCCAATAGAAGCAAATGGAAACAAGTCTGTTTCTCTAGCGGTGAACCGAGCCAACAGGATACTGACCCCGGACAAAGCAAGGCTCAGGACCAGCGCGCTGTCTCCCAGGTCCTTTCCACGTTGGGGGAAAATCAAGATAAGCAGAGAAAATGGCGCTAAAAATCTCCTAGGCTTCTGACCCGGGGCTCTTCATGGCCTGAGAAACCTCAATGCGCAAAGCGTTTTCTACGATCCTGGGCAGATTGGCTTCAAGCCATTCATGGAGCATTGGGCGCAACATTTCCGCGACCATATCTTCAATGGTTTTAGGTTGAACGCCTACTCCCAATGAGGTTGTTGCCCCGCTCATGGCTGCCGTCAAGGCAGGTGCAGTTGCAATTGTCGAGGTGGCTTGATCACCTTGACCATTCAACGAACCGTTGGCAGTTGGCGAAACGGCTGCAGGAGCTATGGCGCTTGGTTCGGTCGGATTAGAGACCGGCTGCGCATTTGAAGCGGAAACGGAAAGCTTTATTCGCTCGCTAGTTGAAGATGTCTGGTCTTGTGTATTTGACGTGTTCTGGCTGACGGCGGATGGGCTTGCAGCACTGATACCCGGCGAACTGCCAAACGCTGCTGAGTTTGAAAGGGCATTTGTCTTGGGTGCCACACCACTGGATACTGTCTTATCCGAGATGGTTTTTTTGTTGTCGGTGTTCATGGCAAAGCCCGAGGACAATGCTGACATCGAGCGGGGGATTTCGTCAGTGGCACTGCTGGCTTGGCTAGCTGACGCCTTTGCTTCTGAAGCGTTTACCGCTGATTTCGTTTCATCCTGCGCGTCGCTTTCGGGGAGTGGATCGGTTGCCATCAGCCTTGATGTCAAGCCGCCTTCAGGAATGGTTGTTGTGTTATCAATGCTGGCGCTATTTGCTTTAAATGAGCCAAGATCGTTCGGGTTGGAGAAAGAGTCATCCAGTGAGTTTTCTTCTGTTGCCTTACTCTCCCCCGTCAATCCGACAGGAGGCCAACTGGAAGCAGAACTGCTGTTTGAAACCGTCTCGTCAACATTGCTGGATTGAGATGATTTATGCAGCGATCGCAGCTGTTGGACGGGATCTGGCAATGGCTCATCCAGCAAGTCGGAAAGATCATCATCGTCGTCATCAATTTGCACGACCTGTTCGTCTTGTTCTGCTGCATCGATGCGATTGAGAACATCCGAGAGACCACCAGGAAAGACATCCGTGTGTGGCTCTGGCTGATTTGTTGAGGGTGTGATGAGCGGTGAAACATCCTCGGAAGCCTTCAGCTCCACTGATTTTGGCGAACCAGCCGCTGGCGTTACGGAGGCCGACATATCGGGCGTCGCTGAAATTTTTTCACGAATGGAGGAAAGAATGTCCTCCAAACTCTGCTCTTCGCCTTGCTCGGCTTCACTCATCCCACGCCCTCCATTATGCGCGTTTTAATCATACAGGGGGCACAAGTTAAGAACCTAGTCCCCCCAAAATTTTACCCACAGTGCAGTGTGCGCCCAAACGTGGGCGCGCAGTCAATTCTCTAAGACGCAATACTCTGAACTCGGGAGCCAAATCGGACGCGGGACTTTATCAATATCTGTCTCGCTCCATTGGCTTGGTAACTCTATCCCTGTTTTGGGCGACAAGGGCTTACTTATCTGGCTTTTTCGT
Source organism: Alphaproteobacteria bacterium (assembly GCA_024275435.1). Classification (GTDB taxonomy): domain Bacteria; phylum Pseudomonadota; class Alphaproteobacteria; order Rhizobiales; family Hyphomicrobiaceae; genus JAJRZC01. The sequence continues at coordinate 19,229 of JAJRZC010000320.1, read as the reverse complement.
GTCGTCCGGATGCATCGTCTGGGCTGCCTCGATCTGTAAAGCGCTTTCTACGATCTTGGGCATGTTTTCTCCTAGCCACTGACGAAGCACAGGGCGCATCAGTTCAGCGGCTGAATCATGTGCTGCATGGTGTTCATGTACCGGGGCTTGAGGGACGGCTGGGGCCTGAACAGGCTGTAATGGTGTTGGCGGAACCTGCTGCTGGACTGGAACACTTGCCTGCACAGGTGGGGCACTAGCCGGTGGGTTGGGAGCGGCTTGTATCGGAGCAGGCTGCTGGATGGGTGCCGTCTGGATGGGGGCTGCTGCCTGTGGTGCGGGCGCTTTCGGGGCGACTTTACCACCCATTTGGTTCAACTTGTTATCGAAGAACGAAGCCATCACACGCTTCACTTCACCGGATTCCTTATTTACTGCTGGAGATGCCGGTGTTGCAGGAGCCGTTGTGTTCTTTTGAGCGTCATCTGGAGTTAATTTATCTCCACTCATGGTGGGGCCAGGTGAGATGTTGCCTGCTGTTATGGGGGCACTCTCGTTTGGTCTGAGGGTATTAACGTTTGGCTGGTTGCCATTTAGAATGTCATGCCCGTTACCATTGAACTGTGCGGGCTGGCCATTATGCGGGTTTTGACCTGAATCTGTTGGCATGGGCTGTTCCATCTGCATTGAGGCCACAAATCGACCGTCAGCTGTGGGATTTAACGAAGAGAGTTGGTGACGGGCACTTGCGTTAGAGTCAGAGCCAATTTCTGGGCCCCAATCATCTGAAGAGTGGCCGTGTGTAAGCCTGGGCGCAACGTGCTCCGATGTGGCCGGAGTTCTTAGGCCGTCGAGAGCATCAATCAATCGAAAATGAGATGATGGTTGACGCTGTTCATTCTTCTGGGAATTGCTAATTTCTTCAGAGGAGTCAGAGGTATAAAAGTCATCTCGATTGTTACCAGATGTGAGTTCCCACATCGATTCAAGGATGTCTTTGATATCGTCTTCGTCTGGATCGTTTGGAATACTCGACATACTCGTGCCCCAATATCCGTACGCCACATTACTATAATAAACCCTAGGATGACTGAAATCCAGGGTTATGACATTGCTTAAACGGAATTTCTTTCGTCAATCTTATAACGGGGGATATCCACGGCAACTTTGTGGCGAACTTGGATCTATTTCGCGGCTTAGTGTTAATGCAGACGTTATTAGCCCAATGTACGGGCTTTTATTTATAGGATTGTTTTTTGCCGTGGCTTTCCCACAGGTCAAGGTGCTCACGACGCCCGTCATCATGGGTTATATCAATGCCCCACCATTTCCGACGCACCTCGTAGTAATGCTCTTCGCTGTCATAAACTTCTGCTGTGAGAGCCAAACTGTTTGAATCAAGCCTGCCCATGGCTGATAGAAGTGTATAGGCTGCCACGACCTGATTTCTGCGCGTAATCTCCAGAGCCACCTGGGCATCAAGGAGTTCCAGTTCTGCGTTTAAAACATCGAGAATTGTACGTTGTCCGACACGCTCTTCCTCGCGCACGCCATCCAGAGCGGTTCGGTTGGAGCTAACTTGCGTTGAGTCTGAGATCAGCTGGGCTTCAGCAGCCTGCCATTGAGCCCAGGCTGATGTCACGGCTTCTTTTACAAAAGTGCGGGCTTCTTCAACAGTTTGGAGGCTGGCCACATGAGAATGTTTGGCCGCTCGAACACGCGCCGATACGGAACCGCCTTGGTAAATTGGAACGTTCAAGCGGCCGGTTACCAGCGTGGTTTCTGTTTGATCAATAAAACGGCCTGGATCATAAGAATTTCGATAGCTTGCCTCGAAACTAACAGATGGCAATAGTTCACCACGGATCCGGTCCACTGTGGAGCGTGCACCCTGCTCCCGATACAAAGCGCCAACGATTGTCGGGCTTTCATTCATTCCTATGCCAATGGCCGAAGTTAAGGACTTGGGGAGCAATCGTCTTGGCACGGGGGCCGAAGTCAACCGGCTGGGAGGAGAGCCTACGACCCTAAGATAGGCGGCACGGCTAGATTTCATGTTGGCACGTGCCAGTTGCAATGCTGATATTGCTCCGGCCCTGCGCGCCTTGGATTGTGCGACATCGGTCTTTGTGACTTCACCGACGCTAAAACGATCTCTTGTGGCCTTCAATTCGCGCGTTAGTACCCGTGCGTTGTTTTCACGCAAACGGACGATGGCTTGGTCACGGACCACATCCATATAGGCTGAAACAGCTTCTAAAAGAACGGTGCGCTCAACATCGCGCAAAGTTTCACGACCTGCGCGAACAGAAGCCTCAGCTATGGAGACCCTGTTGGTGGTTTGAAACCCATCAAAGATATTCTGACTCAGATCAACTCCGTAGCCCTTCGGGGTAAAATCCCCTTCTGTTGCTGCGTCTGGCCGAACGTTTGTGTTTTGATAGTTGATATCTGCCGAACCATTGATCCTGGGACGGTAGCCCGACATTGCTTCTGCAACGCCCTCATCGGTGGCCCGTAGGCGCGCACGCTCGGCTTCTATGCGCGGATTGTACTTATAGGTGTCAGCCAAAGTCTGCTTCAAGGATCCTGCGTTTGCAGGAGAAAACCAAGTTGCAGAAAGGATTGTCAGGCCAAATGCCAGTCCAAGTGCAAACACGCCGGTGCGGACGATTTGGTTTTTAAAAACATCGACGTGCATTGGTTGGTTCCGCTCAAACTTGGCTCTTAAATAGAGTTTATAGAAACTTCAAATTGCTAACGCCCTTGCCAGCGCTTGCAGTTTGGTTCCTTATTTCAGGAGCCTAGAGCAGCCACCAGAAGATCAAACACGATCTGCTTACTCCAAATACTCCGAATTCTAGGCGTCAATTAAGGACCACTTTGAAAGTCTTTGTTGGACTGAGTCCCATAACGATGCCAAATACTATGATTTTTCTATACACAGATACGATTGATTTGACGACGCTCAAACCACTCCTATCAAGGTCTGAAGTGATCGTATCCCAGACGAGAGTTGCAAAAGTACATCAATATAAGGCTGTTAGCCGGCGAGCTTATAAATATACTGCCTTGGGTATCATTTATAGGTTTGTTTAAAGAGGCCAAAGACAGAAGGAAGCGAATCAAAACCGTTCGAGGGTGCTTCTATGAGAGCGGGGTGATCTGCGATTTCGTAATCGGATTCCGGTTCTACGTATGGGTGTGTGATTGTCACACCTATCCAGCTGTTTCTGGTCTCCTCGTAATGCTCTTCAGGATCATAGACGATTTTAATTTCATCAATCCATTCGGCCGTGAGACGTCCGATGGTGGCTAGAAGGGCATAGGAGGCCACGATCAGGTCCCGACGGGTGATGACACGTGAAACCTGAGCATCAAGATATTCCTGTTCGGCATTGAGAACGTCAAGCAAAGTTCTCTGGCCCACCTTTTCCTCTTCACGAACTCCCTCCAGGGCTGTTCGCGCTGCTTCAACCTCGATACGTGCAGAACTTAGTTGCGCCCGTGCCGCAACCAAACGAGACCAGGCTGCTGTTACTCTCGCTTCCGTTTCGGTGCGGACCTTTTCAATATCCTGAAGTGTTCCCACATGGGTGTGCTTGGCTTGGCGAACACGCGAATGAACACTTCCACCACGATAAAGCGGAACTGTCAGGCGACCCGTTATGGATGCCGTATCGGTTTTGTCGAGAAATCGTGAAGGATTGGTTTCATGATTGTAGCTGGCTTCCAGGTTTACCGAAGGCAAGAGTTCACCCCAGACTTCATCCACGGCAAATCTTTGCGCCTGCTCTTGATACAAGGCGGAAACAATTTCCGGGCTCTCTCGATCTGCAATGGAAAGCGCGTCATTCAGGGAACGGGGAAGATTGGCGACACGAAGAGGCGGAGCACCCAGAGCGGCTGGTGCATGTCCGACCACTTGGCGAAAGTTAGCACGCGAGATGCGCAGATTCGCCTTCGCTACATCCGCTTCGGATACCGCTCGCGCCCGGCGAGAGCGCGCCTGGGACACGTCTGTCAAAGTTACTTCACGAACAGCGCTTCTCGCTTTAGCCGCCTCCAGTTCTTGAGACAACACCGAAACGTTACGTTCACGCAGTCTGAGTATCGCCTTGTCGCGAATGATGTCCATATAGGCTGTGGCGGCATTGAGCAAAATTGTGCTCTCGATCCGGCGGAGATTTTCCCGCCCTGAGCGTACCAGTGCCTCGGCGCGGTTGACAGCGTTGGTTGTACGAAAGCCCCTAAAAATTGGCTGTGAGAGATTGAGTTGAAACTGGGTCGATGTCAGGGAACCATCTCCCAAGGCTTGCGGATCACTTTCCGTGTTTGTACGTTGGACAGTTGCTTCACCCACTATGGTGGGACGATATCCAGAACGTGCTTGGGGAACCTGTTCGTCGATGGCGCGCAGGCGTGCGCGCTCGGCATCCAGTTCCGGATTTGATTCATAGGCCGCCCGAAGGGAATCACGCAGGCTTTCCGCGCGGGTTTGAGCAGGCCAACCCAGCGCTCCTGTGCTGACCAAAAGGAAAGTCCAGAGATAGCGATAGGCTTGGTATGTCAATATTGGCCTTGAGGTCCGCATATTTGGTGTATTCGACGTCATTCAATCCATCGGTTAACAGGGCACGCGCACAGTTTCCCGGGGATGATTGGCGGCTGATTCGCTGAATGAAGGGTAAATATACCCGCGTTTGAGCATTACTGTTGCAACTGGAAAGTCGACCAAGGTGACATAATAGATGTCTCATCCGAGGGCGGGGCTAGCTTTTCCCCTCAAAAATCAAAGGTGGCTGGGGCAGAAAATCCAGGCAGGGAAGGACTTGAAACCTCGAAAGCCGTCGAGCGATCAAAATTCTCGCCAAACCGGTGCCAGACCACAGCTTTTGAAACGGATCCATTCTCCACTACGGCGACCAATCGACCGCCGTCCTTGAGCTGGTCGAGAAGGCTTTCCGGGACTTTTGAAACTGCACCTTCTAATATAATCGCGCTGAAGGGGCCCTCGCTTGGATAACCGGCTTCAAGCTGTCCTGTAACCACGACGATATTGTCCAATCCCAGCTTCTCGTTCAGCTCAATGGCCTTTTCAATCATTTCCGGATCCTGCTCCAGAGCAACGACTGTCTCGGCAATGCGGTAGATTACCGCGCTTGAGTATCCGGTGGCGCAGCCGACATCGAGGACCACGTCACCTTCATCGATTTTGGCTAACTGCAAAAGCTTGGCAAAAGTACGGGGGGCCATTAGTCCGCGAACCTGCCCGCCCGGTTGAGCGGTTTTCAGGCGGACCTCGCCGTCCGAATAGGCAATTTGGCGCATCGGTAAAGGCACAAACTCCTCGCGGGGGATCTCGTTCATCGCCCGTATTATCCGACGATCCGTGATTTCACTGGGGCGAACCTGAGACTCTACCATGTTCAGTCGCTGGACAGCCGTGTCGATCATACGTTGCTCCTAAAAGAACCCTAGTCACTGATAGTTCATGGGGCTATTCGTCAGGTGAGTGATCATTCAGCCCTATTTGTTTATAGTTGCTAAGACACTTTCAAAACCTGCAGTAAAAAAGTGCTTTAGATATATTTTCGGTTTGTCTGCTGCCTGATGACAGGCTCCTGACTAGCAGATTTCCCACCCTGTCAGTTATCCTAAATCAAGACATCTGGGTTGAACAAAGATTTATCCTGTTTCTGGCTTGACCACCCGCGTCTTATGGACCTATTTAGCCGACGCTCACGGTTCCAACCAATAGGGTGAGTTGTCTCTCCACGAATTCGCTCTCAGGAGAGGCGATTTTCCAAGATTGCGCTTCTTTACGGCTCTGTGATACACCGTTCGATCTACGCTTGCCTGGTATTGTTCCCGGTGAGAGGGTTGGGGTTTTTTATGCCTCAAAACCAACGTAAAGATGGGGCGGTAGAACTAGAATTGCCCTTGAGGCCACGTGGCGGAGTGGTGACGCAGCGGATTGCAAATCCGTCCACGCCGGTTCGATTCCGGCCGTGGCCTCCAAGTTTTTCTAGTCAAGGCAGGTTTCAACTGTAAATTTTACACAGTTGGGCTTGGGTTTCGTAAGTACTTTGTGTTATCAGGCGCCTCTTGCCGTTCTTGTTTTTGATGATCCGCAGTAGCTCAGTGGTAGAGCAATCGACTGTTAATCGATCGGTCGTAGGTTCGAATCCTACCTGCGGAGCCATTTTTCTGGATTTCTCGATTCGCTTTATTTCTGGATTTCTCGATTCACGCGCTCGCTGGTAGAAGCTCGCACGATCTCGAATATCTCGTGACGGGTTTACGGCGGCGCTGTCGGGTGGCGTGAGGATGGGCTCTTTTTTCTGGATTTCTCGATTCACGCCGCGCTTGATAGGAAGCGCGACGATCTAGAATATCTCACGTTCGCGTGTCACGAAAGATGGTGAGCCGGGCTAACCTTGAGGTTACGAAGCATCAGAATCGGCACACTAATCTTCGACATCAATTTGGCCTGAGATCTGCCGTCGGATAATCGACCAATCAAGCCCGATGGTCATCACTGTCGCAAGTGTGAAAAGGACCACATAGGTCAAAACACCATGGTTGCTTAAATCAATAACGCCCAGATGGGAGAGGGACCAAATAGCAGAGCCAAACAATAAAATGAGCAGCGATATTCCCCAAATGCCGATTGAATGCCATGTCGCCCGAAAAAAAATAGCAAAACCAATCAAGATCAGAAGTCCCGTAAAAATCAGATACGGCAATTGCTCCATATTCATGTGGCGAAGCCATGCGATATAATTAAATTTTGATGGGTTGTAGGTTCCAAATACCAAAGCCACAGCTGCAAGCCATCTTAAAAAGAAGCCTTCGATATCTGAGAGAATGGGGTGGGGTTTTGATGCCATTTGCCTTGCCTCATGATTTTCGGTCTGTCCTGTTTTCAGGTTGTGCCGTTTGTTTTGAGAAAATCCATTCCAGTGCTTCTTCCTTGCCCGCTTTAGGAAAAACCTTGATTTCTCCCTTAACGAAAAGACCATAGAACCTCATGCCCCAGACAACCCAATCAGGCGCACCGACAAGTGCCAGCTTGGTAAAGTCATTTGGGTGTTCAAGACCAATCTTCATGTCGTCCCAGGCTGCTGCCGTTGATGCCCAACATGAGAAATCATCGGCGAATTCAATAAGAACATTGAGCTTTCCAAACGTCTTGAAGAGTTCATTGAGCTTTGGAATAAGAATGTTCTCATAATCCTCGGTGGTGAGTTTGCCACTGGCGCGGATGACCAGAACCGCTTCTTTGCTTTCAGGCAATATTTCAAACATCTTGGTCTCCTTATCAGGAATAGGTTTAGCCTTTCACAGGCGTGCTCTTCCTCGGGTCTGGTAGGTACTCAACACTTGGAATGTTTTTCATCGGCTGCGGATAAAGGGACATCATCTCCAGAACGGCATCGGGCATATCAGTATTGACTTTGAGACCAAGGGCGAGAGCCTCATCAGCAAAAATAGGGTAGTCGTGAGTCCATTGTCCTTCGCTTAAAGTCTTGGCGAGGGCGCGTGCCTCATCGGGCTTAAGTGTTCCTTCAAGAAGCTTTGTCGCTGTGTCCTCGATTTGAGAAATGGCCTTTGCCCCCAGATCCGCCAACACCAAAGTGGTATCGTCGATCTTCTCTATTGGTTTTTGTTCGATAACCTTTTTTAACGAGGCTGCGGGCTGGGTTCCAAGCTGCGGATCTATGGGACCAAGTGCCGAATGTTCGCACATGAAAATTTCATCGGCGGCCAAAGCGATGAGTGTTCCGCCCGACATGGCAAAATGAGGAACAAACACGGTAACCTTGCCCGGATGGGATTTGATCGCACGGGCGATCTGGGTGGCGGCGATCACCATTCCGCCGGGCGTATGCAGGATGATATCCAAAGGAACACTGTCATCGGTGAGCTGTATGGCGCGCAGCACCTCTTCGGAATCATTGATGTCGATGTAACGCATCAAAGGAAAGCCCAAGAAACTCATGGTTTCCTGACGGTGCACCAGAAGAATGACGCGTGAACGGCGTTCCTTCTCAATTTGTGCAATTTTCCTTTGCCGCATAGTCTCCAGCATCTTTTTTTGAAAATACGGCTGGAAAGCCATCAGGATGAAAAACAGCCAAAAAAGATCGGAAGCGTTCATGACCAAGGCCCCTTTCCTGTTCGCCGTCCATCTGGAAGAAATCCATGAACGCCTTCGTCTCGATGATATTTACGGTAGTTATCAGATCCCTGCCGCATGAAGCCAATGAGCAGCCATCCAGCTACAAATCCGCCAATATGCGCCCACCAGGCAATGCCGCCGGTTAAAGACGTCATGTCTGAGAAAAGGTCCCCCAAACCTTGGGCAAGCTGAAGAAAAAACCAGAGCCCAACAAAAAATGCCGCGTGCATCTCAAAGAAAAACGGGAAAATGAAAACGGGGATCAGGACCAGTATTCGTGACAATGGAAACAGCCGCATGTAGGCGCCCATCACCCCTGCAATGGCTCCGGATGCTCCTAGTGAGGGAATTGTAGAACTTGCATTGACATAGGCATGGGCCGCACTGGCACCAATTCCGCAAATGATATAAAATAAAAGATAACGCGCACCTCCGAGGCGATCTTCGATTGCAGGCCCGAAGATCGCCAACATCCACATATTTAGAATCAAATGCAGCCACCCGCCATGAAGAAAGATATTTGTCACAAACGGCAGATAGACAGAGCTCTTCAGGCCAACGGCAGCGGCCCATTCGGGATAGAAAAAACGCGCAGGGATCAGCGCATAATAATCAATAAAAATATCTCGACCCGGCTCTGGAAGTGACCACTGAATCAGGAACACGAACACATTCAGCAATATTAGCGACCAAGTCACTACGGGGGCATATCGTGTGGCGACGGTCGTTGAAATTGGAAACACGGATCGCATCCTTTTTCGCTGATCAGTTCGTTTCGTCGTTGCTCAAAAAGGTGTTCCAGGTGTGGCACTACGGAACGGTTTCAGCGGCCTGATAGTCGCAGGTGATGCTTGAGCAAACTCTGCTTCGTGTCGCTCTTAAGGCTTGGAATAAAGTCCTAGGAAAAAGAGAGCTAGCCCATCGAAAGCCAGGCTGATGCCAATATAGAGACCGACGAGAATGGCTGTACCGGCAGGCCATGCAAACAGCAGAATGCCTGCAAGTATCAAAGACACTATACCATTGATGCTCATCCATCCCCATCCTCGCAGCGGATAAAGATCATGGGCCACTCCCAGGCTGCCCAAGGCGTCAAGAAGAAGATAAACTGTCAGCAAAATTGCCATGGTTGCCACGCCAGCGACGGGATAGAACAGGAAAAGTGATCCAATAAGAACAAGTAATATTGGTTTAAGCCAAGCAATCATGGAGCGGCCGTTGCTGAGATAGACCAGATAGCCTGTGAGTATTCCGCCGATTATCAGTAGCCAGCCGAGAAAAACAGCCACGACGAGCGAAAAAACATGAGGCACCACGGCACCAATGACGCCTGTTATGAAAAGTAATGCGCCAATGATCATGCTTGCTTTGCGCAATCGTTTGAGTGAGTCCTCATCGAAATGGACGACCACCGCTGTGCTTTCAGATATATTGCTCACTTTTCAAATCTCCTTAATTTCATGCCTCTTGGTCGAAGCGGCTTCAAACGGTTTAACGGAAATATATTATCGGCTTTTCGAGACATAAGGGGGTCAAAACTTCACATCCCATTCTCAACTCGTTTTCCGGGCCTTGCATGATCAGCAAGCTGTGTCCTTGGTCTAATCTTGTCTCGTAGATGTGGTGATGACTTTCGGGAACTCCGATGTCAGCAAGAAGAGTGGTCAGTACCGCTGAGTGAGAAACAGGATCGTGCGTCCTGGCAACCAAAGCGTCGGCTAGGGGACCATGTCCTGAGAGTGCGCCTATCTCCAAGTGATCAATATATTTTATTTCTCCGCATTTTGAATCAGGTTCGTAGAAAAAAGAGAGGGACAGGTTCTTGTTCCTGGTGCCATTTAGGATTTGGCGCGCCGCCAGCATCTGTTCATGAGTTTCAAATATCGCTAAACAGCAGCGTTTTTCATCCATGGCTCTTACTCACTGTTTCGTCACCTGGAAAGTCCAGAACGTGAGCTTTCCAGGTGACCTTACAAACGTCTAGGCGCGTTTGACTTCAATGTGTTTGACGCTCTGTTGCTGCTCGGCGGGTTTTTCCAGCTTGATGGTCAAGACGCCCTTGTCAAAGGTCGCATCAACCTTCTGGTCACCAACAACAAATGGAAGACGAACTGAGCGGAAAAAACTACCATAGGTACGTTCGCTATAGGTACGTTCACCTTCTTTTTTCTCGGTCTCTTCGCTCTTTTCTCCTTCGATGGTCAGCATGTCGCCGCTGATTTTTACTTCGACGTCTTTCTCTTCCAATCCGGGAAGTTCGGCAGCGATGGTCAGTTCCTTATCGCCATCGGTGACCTCCAGCTTCGGAATAGCCGCACTCCAAGAGGAAGCCTGTGGAACCAACGCGCCACCATTGAAGAAATTGTCGAACAGATGATCAACTTCCTGGCGGAAAGCGAGGAACGGGTCCGCTGGTGCCTCTGGCTGCTTGGCAACGGGTTTCGACTTGTGTTTGAACGGAATGAGTGATTTCAGGTCAAGCATTGTCATATCTCCTTCCATACAGAATTTATGGATATTCAGGTTCCCGCGCACCGCACTTTTTGTGCGCGAGCACCTGTGTTGAAATAGAATTTTAGCTTGGGGGAGAGGGAGGCTCTGCTACCTGAGTCGCAATGGACAATAATTTTAAAGCATAATCGTTTTTTTTGATTTCAGCTCTCGTGATTGAGTACCCGTTTGGTAACAACCCGGCCCGTTAGCATACGTAGCCCTAGTTCCAATAGAGCAGAAATAACGAAAAATCCGACGATCCATACCAAAATCATGGGCCGTTCGCTGCTCAGGTAAATTGTCGCTAGGACAACCGCAGCCAGGTTGGCGCCGATCGCCGCCACTACAATACTCTTTGAAGCGCCTGTTTTATCCAAAAGACGTAAATGCCCGATATGAACGATCATATGTATGATCAGCATGGAAACCGCTCCGATCGCGGCAATAGACGTCATGTCGAACAGTAGCGCCATGACCATGATCGCAGCCGAACTTATGATCAGCCCTTTTCTCGAATGAGCGATGGGCTCTTTGAAGGCACCAGGAAGTTCGCCAAGGCGGGCAAGCTGATAAGTTACATTCGTTACGGCATAAAGGCTGGCGTTGATTGCCGATGAGGTCGACAGCAGTGCGGCCAGTGCCATAATTGTGAAACCTATTTCACCGAACGCCGATTTTGCAGCTTCGGCAAGTGCGAAGTCCTGAGCTTTCACGACCTGCTGGGGCGATAAATTACCGAACACAGCAAACGCTACAGCCACGTAGAGCGCCATGACAATCAAAATGGCGGTCATTATGGCGCGCGGTAAGGTTCTGGCTGGATCAGGCATGTCTTCCGCCGCATTGGTAATGATCCGAAAACCCTCATAAGCAAAAAAAGTGATGGCTAAGGAAAACAACACCATGTGCGTAGGAGGATAATGGACGGGCGACATCCGTTCAGGGTCCATGGTGGCAATCCCCGCGATCGCAAAAACACCAAGTGCCAGCATTTTGAGAAGAACAACCAGGTTTTCCGCCCGCGTCATGGAGCGTGCGCCCTCAAGATTGACGAACATGAAAACGAGAACAATGGATGCTGTGAAAACCTCAACCCAGATATGTGAAAAACCTGAAGGAAGCAGTTCATAGGCATATGAGCCGAAGGTTCTGGCAATCAGAGAAACGGAGACAAGCGCAGCCAGATACATCATGACGCTAATGGTGCCGGAAAAAATGCCTTCGCCATAGCCTTGAACCAGATATTCTACTAGTCCTCCGCTGGAGGGAAATCTTGCACCCAGCAGCCCCATGGAATAGCCCGAGAGCAGAGCTATTATGCCGCCTGCGACAAACGACAGCCAGACCGCGTTGCCAGCAATTAAGCCGGCCTGACCAAGTAAGGAAAAAATACCGGCGCCGACCATGGCACCGATGCCCATTGCCACTGCAGACCAGAAAGATACCGGTGCGCCGGACTTATGCATTTTCGATCATTCCTATTTCACCCATCCAACGCACTTTATTTTGGCCTATTTCGGTGCCGGTAGTTGGAATCTTTTCACTCTCTCGATAAGTGCCTCCAGATTATTGATCTGGATGTGACCGCGATCCAGGTTGATAATCCCGGCCTTGCGCCAGTTCTGCAATTGACGGTTTACAACGGCACGTACGCTGCCAATCATTTCAGCTAGCACCTCGTGCGAGAGGTCGTTAATTAGTTTTAGACGAGGTGGACCATGGGCCTCTTTATCGAGGTGACGCATGATAAGGTGGGCTAGGCGGGTTTCCGTATCATGAAGGGCGAGATCACTGGCAAGTTGTGAAAGAGCCCGCATCTGCTTTCCCAGATAGGGCAGTAATGTGCGGTTAAATTCCGGATGTTCAGCAATCCAGGCCCGTGCCGCATCAACGGGGATACTAAGAATGTCAAGGTTGTCGCGGGCCTCGAAGAGCCCTTCGCAGGGCTGGCCGGTTAAAAGTTGGAGTATGTCGAAAGCATCTCCAGGAGCGAGCAGGAATAAAGTGACCATGCGGCCTGTTTCTTGATTGATTTGCACTACCTGAAGCCGGCCAGAAACAATGACATGAAACCTGTCTTTCACCTCTATGGCAGGAACCGTACGCCCACTGGCCCAAGTTTCAAATTGAAACCTGTTGAGCATATCGTCGAGCAACGCATCTTCAACACGCCCGAACAGACCGGAGTGGCAAAGCACCTGGCGGGCTTGCCTTCGACCGGCGATTGCATTTGCCATCGTGTTGATCTCTCCGCGATCAGATCAAAAAAATAATGCTCGTTGCTACCTGGGTAGCATCCATAACTTTCTGATCCTCCTATCCCAAACGTCCAAGTGCTTGTGGATCGTGAAGCACCACGAACCTAATTGTAAATGGGTTCTGCTGTAGCCAGTTACAAATTTAATCATGGAACATGGACATGACCGGGAAAGCTCACAACCGGGTGACAAACCATCACACTCCTTCAGAGAAGGTTGAATCTGTCCAAAAAGAAACAGGAAAGAAAATTCCATCTGAAGCGGACTTCGATCCTGACGCAATAGATCTGGAGCGTGGACTAAGCGAGGCGGAAGCTGCACGTCGGCTAGCGGACTATGGTTCCAACTCATTAGAAGAGAAACAAACAAGCGCGACAATGCGTTTCTTATCCTTCTTCTGGGGCCCAATTCCCTGGATGATCGAAATCGCCGCAATCCTTTCTGCCACTGTTGCGCATTGGGCGGATTTTGCAATCATCATGTCTATGCTGATCATTAATGCCGGCGTTGGTTTTTGGGAGGAATTCAAGGCCAACACCGCCATTTCCGCCCTTAAGAAACAACTGGCACTTACTGCAAACGTTCTGCGCGATGGTACTTGGCGCAATATTGCCGCGAGCAAACTGGTGCCCGGCGACGTCATACTGGTTCATCTTGGCAATATTGTTCCGGCAGATGTCAAACTCATGGAGGGCAATTATCTGAGTGTCGATCAATCTGCTCTTACCGGAGAATCTCTGCCTGTCGAGAAAAAAGCCGGAGATACAGCCTACTCCAGCTCTATTGTGAAGCAAGGGGAGATGAAGGCTGTGGTAACCGCCACTGGGCCTCATACCTATTTTGGTCGCACCGCAAAGCTTGTTGAGAGTGCAGGTGCGACGTCGCATTTCCAGCAAGCCGTCTTGAGAATTGGAAACTTTCTAATCTTAATGACGCTGGCTCTGGTTTCAGTGATCATTTTGGTGGCGCTGTTTCGTCATGACCCGATCGTGGAAACAATCCTGTTCGCTCTCATTCTTACGGTGGCGGCTATTCCCGTCGCGCTACCTGCTGTTCTTTCAATCACCATGGCAGTGGGCGCCTCGAAGCTTGCTCGAATGAAAGCAATTGTCTCGCGGCTGGTTGCCATTGAAGAATTGGCTGGGATTGATGTGTTGTGTTCCGACAAAACTGGAACGCTTACAAAGAATGAACTTACTGTCGGAGAGCCTGAGGTTTTTGGTGCAAAGGATGCAAACCAACTCATTGTTTATGCTGCGTTGGCCTCCAGCACAAACACCAAGACGGGAGATGCGATTGATGCGGCGATCTTGCATGAACTTGGAGATCAGGACAAGTTGAAGGGCTTTAAGACAGTTCATTTCTTGCCATTCGACCCAGTACGCAAAAGCACGGAAGCTGAAATTTTGTCCGATGGAAAACGGTTTTTCGTTTCCAAAGGCGCCGCTCAAGTGATCCTTGATCTCGTCAATCCTGACATGGAGACACGTACCAATATCGAAAAAAAGGTGAATGAATTCGCCCAGAAGGGATATCGCACGCTTGGGGTTGCTCTGCGTGAAGAGGATGAAAACTGGAAGTTCCTTGGGCTGTTGCCGCTGTTTGATCCACCGCGTGATGATTCCGTCGCCACAATTGAGAAGGCCCGGTCAATGGGCCTCGATATAAAACTCGTGACCGGCGACAACACAGCCATTGCCATTGAAACAGCACGCAAACTTCACGTGGGAACGAACATTGTACCCGCCTCTAAAATATTCGACGAGGATGGCCGTCATAAAGATGGAGAGGTTATCGAAAAAGCGGATGGCTTTTCAGAGGTCTTCCCGGAGCACAAGTACAAAATTGTCCAACAACTACAGTCTCGCGGTCATATTGTTGCCATGACGGGAGATGGTGTGAATGATGCGCCAGCACTCAAACAAGCGGATGTGGGGATTGCCGTTAGCGGGGCCACGGATGCCGCGCGCGCAGCGGCTGATGTTGTCCTGACACAACCGGGACTTTCCGTCATTACCCAAGCTATGGAAGAGGCGCGTAAAATCTTTGAGCGCATGACCAGTTACGCGATTTTCAGGATCTCTGAAACCATACGAGTCTTGTTGTTCATGACGCTTTCGATTCTCGTTTTCAATTTTTATCCGGTAACGGCAATCATGATCGTCCTGCTGGCAATCATGAATGATTTCCCGATCATGATGATTGCCTACGACAATGCCCCGGTGGCAAAAAAACCGGTTCGCTGGGACTTGCACCGGGTTCTCATCTTAAGCATCGTGTTGGGATTTTTAGGGGTAGTTTCAACATTCGGCCTTTTTTGGATCTGC
Organism: Alphaproteobacteria bacterium; assembly: GCA_024275435.1. Classification (GTDB taxonomy): domain Bacteria; phylum Pseudomonadota; class Alphaproteobacteria; order Rhizobiales; family Hyphomicrobiaceae; genus JAJRZC01. The sequence continues at coordinate 3,987 of JAJRZC010000320.1, read as the reverse complement.
GAGGAATATATGAATCTTCCTCGCAACGAGATCCAAACACTCATATTTCTAAAGCTTCTGGTTGCCGGGCATCTCACCATTTACCTAACGCGCAATACCGGGGCTTTCTGGGATAAACCTTGGCCAAACTGGCGACTGTTTGTTGTAACGGAAACAACTCAGGTTTTGGGAACCCTAGCGGCAATCTTTGGCTGGTTTGTAACCCCTATCGGTTGGAAGTTTGCACTGTTGGTTTGGGCCTATGCACTCGTTTGGTTCTTGGTAAACAATTTCGTGAAGATTTTTGTCTATCGGATGTTTCGCCGACCATCACGATCCGTTGAAGCGAAATTTGATCGCATAAACGGCTGGCTACACAGCCATGGAATTCTGAAAGGGAATTCTGTCTATAGAGTTTCTAAATGACCTGCGGTATTTCAGCCAAAAGGCCGCATTGGAACAAGGCATGACAGTACCCACATAAAAAAAAGGGGTATGTTTTGAAGGAGCGTAGCTTGACAGTTTGAATTCATTTTCTTGATGCGTGGATGCGACGTTCCTGCTCACCAAACTGAAAACACGCTCAACACTTTGCACAACACCGGTCACTCGAATGTTGGAGAAGACAGACATGAGCAGGCCTCAACACCAGACTAAAACCGTAGATCCGTATGATCGTTTCTTGCATGGCTTGGAAGCAAAGATTACTGGTGGCATATCGCCAGCGTCCGCGATGCTGGCTTATTTGGATTGGGCGGTGCATTTGGCCAACTCACCAGGCAAACAAGGATATCTGGTGCAGAAGGCCTTAAGAAAAAACGTACTGCTGGCCAGCTATCTTGAAAGGCTTTGCACCTGCAAATCACCGGCACCTTGTATTGAACCTTTGCCGCAAGACAAACGTTTTTCAGCACCCGAATGGCAATACTTCCCCTTCAACATCTTTTACCAAAATTTCTTACTTTTGCAGCAGTGGTGGTACAATGCCACGACGGGTATTCATGGCGTTTCCAAACATCATGAGGAAGTGGTCACTTTTTCCGCACGCCAAATACTGGATATCTTCTCGCCCTCCAATTTTCCCTTGACCAACCCTGAAATTCTACAAGCGACACTCAGCACCGGTGGTATGAACCTTGTCAAAGGCTATCAAAACTTCCTTGAGGACTGGGAGCGTGCGGTGCTGCAAAAGCGCCCCGTTGGAAGCGAACGGTTCAAAGTGGGAAAAGACGTGGCGGTCAGTCCCGGCAAGGTGATTTACAGGAACCGTCTCATTGAGCTGATACAGTACAGCCCAACAACGGAAAAGGTCTTTGCTGAACCGATATTGATCGTGCCTGCCTGGATCATGAAATACTACATTCTGGACTTGTCGCCCAACAACTCTATGGTCAAATACCTCGTGGACCAAGGGCACACTGTGTTCATGATCTCATGGAAAAACCCCACCGAAGATGATCGCGATCTTGACATGGACGACTACCTTGAGAAGGGCGTTGAGGCGGCGTTGCATGTGGTGCGCACGATTGTTCCAGATCAAAAGGTGCATGCAGTTGGTTACTGTATCGGTGGCACGCTTCTATCAATTGCTAGCGCTGTGCTTGCGCGGGATAAGAAGGACTGGCTCGCGTCTATGACGCTGCTGGCTGCGCAGACGGATTTCACCGAGGCTGGTGAATTGATGTTGTTCATCGATCAAAGCCAAGTGGCTTATATCGAAGACCTGATGTGGGACCAAGGTTATCTCGATACAAAGCAGATGGCAGGTGCGTTCCAACTGCTTCGTTCCAACGATCTTATCTGGTCACGCATGGTACACGATTACCTTTTAGGCAAGCGCAGACCGATGATTGACCTCATGGCCTGGAATGCGGATGCGACACGTATGCCCTATGCGATGCATTCTCAATATCTTGAAAAGTTGTTCTTGAATAATGACCTGGCTGAGGGACGTTATTTCGCGGGTGATAGACCGGTTTCGCTCATGAATATTCGTGTGCCGCTCTTTGTGGTGGGCGCTGAAAAGGATCACGTCGCGCCTTGGCGCTCCGTTTATAAGATCAACCAGCTTACAGATACTGATATCACCTTTCTCTTGACCAGCGGGGGACATAATGCCGGCATTATTTCCGAACCTGGGCACCCTCGCCGACACCATCGTGTGGGAACAAGACGCGAGAATGAAACCTATCAATTCCCTGATGATTGGTATGAAAAAACGCCCGTGCGAGAGGGTTCGTGGTGGCCAACATGGCATGATTGGCTTGCAGAGCGCTCAGGTGAAAAAACAAAGCCGCCCTCACTTGGGGACGTAGCAAGCGGTTACGCACCACTCAGTGATGCGCCTGGAACTTACGTTCTTGAAGAGTAGAGTTTTCATATTTTTCCCATTGCCTTCTTTCTTATAACGGGCGCGTCTTTGAAGGTATTATTTTTAAGCAGGTGGGCTGTATGAATCAGGTTGCTGATTGTATTGAGAACCAAACTTTTGATGAAATCCTCATTGGCCAAAGTGCGAAGATCAAGCGCACGCTTAGTCGGCGGGACCTGGAACTGTTTGCTGTGGTGTCCGGTGACCGAAATCCACTTATATTGGATAATGAATTCGCAAAAACGGACATGTTCGGCTCAACCATTGCCAACGGCATGTGGGGCGGGTCTCTCATTGTAGCCGTTCTTGGCACAAAACTACCTGGTCCTGGAACAATCCTCCTTGACGAAACCCTGAAATTTCGTGCTCCAGTGCGGGTTGGTGATGCCCTTAGCGTGATGGTCCGCGTTCGTGAGAAGAAAGTGAAGGGCCACCGCATCACGTTTGATTGCCAATGCACAAATCAACATGGCGTAATTGTCATTGAAGGAGAGGCACGGGTCATTGCGCCGACTGAAAAGATCAGACGACCGGAAGTTAGGCTTCCTGAAGTGGTGTTTGAGGAACGCGGAGCTAAGTTTCGCCGCTTGATCGACATCGCGGAAGATCTGGAACCGGTTATCATGGCCGTTGTTCACCCGGTGGAAGAAAAAACTCTGGCAGGGGCCATTACCGCCGCTAAAGAAAACCTAATTGTGCCGCTGTTGGTTGGGCCGGAAGAGAAAATTCGAGCGACAGCGAGCGCGGGTGACATTGACATCTCTGGTATCGAAATTGTTTCGGTGCCGCATTCACACGCCGCAGCTGATATGGGCGTTAAGCTCATTCGCGAGGGCCGTGCGAGTGCGCTTATGAAGGGCGCTTTGCATACCGATGAATTCATGCACGCTGTGGTGGCTCGAAACAGTGGGCTGCGAACAGAGCGGCGTATGAGCCATGTCTTTGTCATGGACATACCGAATGTTTCTCGCCCGCTGTTCATTTCTGATGCCGCCCTCAACATAACTCCTGACCTGGCTACAAAGAAGGACATTGTACAAAACGCCATTGATCTTGCCCACAGTATAGATATCGAACTTCCAAAAGTCGCCATTCTCTCGGCTGTGGAGAATGTACTGCCGAACATCCCCTCAACTGTAGAAGCGGCGGCACTGGCCGGCATGGCGCGGCGTGGGCAGATCAGCGGTGGAATCGTCGATGGTCCACTTGCATTTGATAACGCCATTTCAGCGGAGGCGGCACAGACCAAAGGGATTACTTCTGATGTGGCGGGAAGGGCGGATATTCTTATCGTGCCTGACCTTGAAGCCGGAAACATGATTGCCAAACAACTTGTTTACCTGTCTGACGCACAAGCTGCCGGAGTCGTCATGGGAGCCCGGGTTCCAATCGTCCTAACAAGCCGTGCCGGCTCCATAGAGAACAGGCTGGCATCGTGTGCCGTTGCTGCACTTGTGCATTCTCAAAAAATCGGATGCGTTAAATGAGTGAAATTGTCGTATCTCTCAACGCCGGCTCATCTAGCGTAAAATTTACATTGTTTGATATGGGCGCCTCAGGAGATCTTGGAGAACTCCTCTATCGCGGCGAAGCTTCGGGCATTGGAAATGAACCAATTCTCGTCATTAAAGACCGCG
>JAJRZC010000319.1 GCA_024275435.1 Alphaproteobacteria bacterium | reverse complement strand
CGTAACACTACCCGATGGCACACCAAAGCTTATCCCCCTTGGCCAGGACCCCGGTGTCGCAGCCACCACCAACAATGGTAATTTCACCCAGGCCCTCGATCTAAAACCGGATGCCCCAACCTCCGACCCCAACGCGCCGGAAAATGAAACACCAGAAGAAACCTTGGAAGGCACCCAGTCAGACGACGCAATTATCGCCAGTACAATTGGCGACACCACCATAAACGCCGGCGCCGGCAATGACACTATTACAGGAAATTCCGGCGACGACACCCTCAATGGAGAGGCTGGCGATGACACCATGGAAGGCCTCACCGGAGACGACACCTACAGCGTCGATTCCGCAAATGACATCGTCATCGAAGCCGCCAATTCGGGAGATGACGTGATCATTGCCAGCATTGATTACACATTGCCCGACAATGTCGAAAACATCACCCTTGTAAACAACGCGCTCAATGCCACCGGCAACGAGCTTGACAACGTGCTGGCAGGAACCGACGGCGATAATACCTTGACCGGAAACGATGGCAGCGACACCCTATATGGCGGCCAAGGCAACGATACCCTCATCGGTGGCGATGGCAACGATGGCTACATCTACCTTCCTGGAGACGGCGACGACACCATCATTGATACCGGGCTATCCACCGATGTCGATTCCTTGGTCCTAACAGGTGCAATCACACCCATAGACCTGCAATTCCATCGCTCATCAGCAACCTCCAACGATCTCATACTACAATTGTCATCTGGAGGACGCATCACTCTCCAAGATTACTTTGTCTCCTCACAAAACTATGGCCCCGATGAAATCCTGTTTGACAGCGGGCTCATCTGGGACAGATCCGATATCGACGCCGCAGCATCTAATGCCACCGTTTCCGCCAACGATCCGCCACAAGCCGTCGCAGACAAGAACTTCGTCATGCGTGGCTCCAGCATCACAATTCCAGCAATAGCACTGTTGGCGAACGACCGGGATTTCAACGGCGACCAGATCTCCATTCAATCCGTCAACAATTTGAGCATCGGCACCGCCACACTATGGCCCGACGGCGATATCTCTCTCGATGTACCAAACGGCTATGAAGGGATGTTGTCATTCACCTACACCATCACCGACGGCGCTGGCGGTACCAGCACCGCCGATGTTGAACTCACGGTGATACCTGAAAACTTTGCTCCAGTGGCAGAAGACGACACCGGCTTTGAAATCGAACAGGGCGGCAACCTTGTCATCACTCAAGATCAGCTCCTTGACAACGATTTGGATAACGAAGCTGAACCCCTCACCATCGTCTCCGTCCAAAATGCAGTAAATGGCACCGCCACGCTCGATACCCAGACTGGAGATGTCTCTCTCAGCACACAATCAGCCGCCGAAGGCACAGTATCGTTCGAATATACCATTGAAGATCATGCCGGGGCCACATCAACAGCAACCGTAACACTGTCCATAACAACCAGCACCACAACAACAATCGACGGCACCTCCAGCAACGACCAGATCGATGGAACCAATGGAAACGACATCATCAATGGCTTGGGAGGAAGCGATACCATCTCTGGTCTTGATGGAAATGATGTCTTAAACGGTGACTCCGGAAGTGACACACTCAACGGAGATGCCGGCAGCGACACCCTCAACGGTGGCAATGGCAATGACACGCTCAACGGTGGCACCGGAGACGACATCCTAAATGGTGAATCCGGTTCCGATATCCTCTACGGCAATGACGGAAGCGATACCCTCAACGGTGGAAAGAGTGCCGATCAGCTCTTCGGAGGTGCTGGAAATGACACCCTGAGCGGCGGTGACAGCAACGATACACTCAACGGCGGCACCGGCGACGACATCCTAAACGGCGAATCTGGTTCCGATATTCTTCATGGCGATGACGGAAACGATACCCTCAATGGTGGAAAAAGCTCCGATCAGCTATACGGAGACGCTGGAAGTGACATCCTCAACGGCGGCGACGGAGATGATACGCTTCACGGTGGAAAAAGCGCCGATCAGCTTTCCGGTGACACTGGAAACGACACACTCAACGGCGGCGACGGCGATGATACGCTAAACGGCGGAACCGGAAATGACATCCTAAATGGCGAATCTGGCTCTGATACCCTCAACGGCGAAGGCGGAAACGACCAACTGGACGGTGGGAGCAGCACAGACACCCTCTACGGCGGATCTGGCAACGATACTCTGAACGGAGGATCAGGTAATGACACACTTCATGGAGACGATGGCAGTGACACCCTTCTGGGTGGCTCGGGCACAGATCATCTCATGGGCGGAAACGGAAATGACACCATAGACGGAGAAACAGGATCGGACACCATTAACGGGGGCGCAGGCGATGATGCTCTGACAGGCGGAGCGAATAAGGATACCTTCGTGTTCGATATCCAGTTTGGAAACGATTCCATATTCGATTTTGACATCGGTACAACCAACGCCCCTCACGCCGACAAGATCAACGTCTCCGCCCTGGGTTACAATAACCTTACCGAAATTCTCGCAAACACCACCCAGGACGGCGCAGACACCCGGATCACCCATGATGCAAATTCCAGCATCCGGCTCATTAATATCGACAAGACGACCCTGCAAGCCGACGATTTTCTGTTCTGATGAAACAAACCAGCTCAATTGGTATAAGGTTGAAAGGAACTTAGCTCGTAGCAACCAGACGGGACTCACAAAACTGAAAGGATCGCAACAGCATAAGCAATATCACGACATTCCATTCCTTCCGGTGCAGGAGGAAAAAACGAAATCACCGCAACTTCTCACATCTCTCTCTTGGAGGAAGAACACACCCAGCTTCGCACCAATCCTGATGGTGTCAGCTTTCACGATATTTATTTCATCTCTAACCAGTATTGCTCACTCAAACGATCAAAACTCCACGCAAAAGAGTTTCGCTCAGCGGTCTTGCACCCCCTCACCAGGACCAACCCACACCGTCATAAAGGTTACAGACGGCAGATCTCTTCTGCTTGATGATGGCACAACGGTGCGCCTATCGGGAATTCTCCCGCCAGTTTTGCCACTCGTCCCAAAAGCCCCTTCAAGACGATCCAAATCCTGGCCACCTGAGAAAAACGCTATCGCCGCGCTCACAAAACTGACTGTGGGGAAAACTGTAACACTTACCTTCGCAAACCCACGAAAAGATCGCTACGGCAATCTCCAGGCCCATGTCTTTCTGGAAAACAAGTCGAACGCTCTCTTAAGCTCTCAAGATAAATTACCCCGGTCCACCCCTTGGTTGCAGGCACTTCTGCTCCAGAACGGATATGCCCAAGCCTATGAACCCCGCGGTCAGTCCCATTGTTTTGCACAAATGTTATTCATTGAACGCAAGGCCCAGCAACAAAATTTGGGCATATGGGCCCACCCATTATACCAACCAATACCATCGACCAACATCGCCCGCTTGCAAAAAGTCCGCGGCTCACATGTACGTGTCACGGGAAGAGTTAAAAACGTAACCAAAAGGTCGAGCACAACTTACTTGAACTTTGGAACCAATTGGCGAACCGATTTCACCGTTTCCATCCCTCGAACTGTGTTAAGAACATATCCAAATTGGTCAAAGAGTTTACAAAAGTTGGAATCTAAGACCATCGAAGTTCAAGGGTGGATCCGCTCCAGAAACGGCCCATTGATTGAGCTTGAACATCCAGCGCAACTCAAAAGACTGGAAAATTAAATGACCAATAATCGAAACAGTAAACCCAGCGTGAAACATCTAAAACACAAAATAAGAAAAGCAAGGAAAACGAATAGTAAGGCTCTCGCAAAAATCAACTCGGCAATGTAAAGCATCATCTAGATGAGCGATTCGTCACTCCCATTCCCATTCTCACCCTCGCCGCAACAAGGCACCAATGCAAAAATCCATCGCCGGCCCTGAAATCGAACGGCTGATAAAACTTCTGTCAAAACTTCCCGGACTGGGTCCCCGTTCGGCGCGCAAAGCTGCGCTGGCCCTGGTTAAACGGCGCGAAGATATGCTCTTGCCTCTAGCCGACGCCCTGCATGAAGCCGTCGAGAAAATCACCGAATGCCAGCAGTGCGGCAGCATTGACACCTGCCAACCCTGCTCCATTTGTGCCGACACACGTCGCGACCGCACCACGATCGTCGTCATCGAGGAAGTCGGAGATTTATGGGCCCTGGAACGAGCCGGTGTCGTCAATGGACAATATCACGTAATTGGCGGCCACCTCTCACCACTTGACGGCATTGGCCCCAATGATCTCAACATCCCAAAGCTGGTTGAACGCGCTTCAGACCCAGAAGTTACCGAGATCATTCTCGCCCTCAATGCCACCGTGGAAGGCCAATCTACCGTGCACTATATCAAGGATCTTCTGACACCAATCAACGTGGCCGTATCGGAAATCCAAAAAGGTGTACCCATGGGCGGAGAACTCGACTACCTGGACGAAGGAACCTTGGCAACAGCCCTGAAGTCTCGTCGACGACTCTAAATCACCTGGAATGTTCTTCCCCCAAAACCCTGCCATCTCGTTCCCACAAATCTCTACTAAAATCTGCTTAGCGGCTTGAGTCCAACAGCACTTCTCAATGCCAACGCCAAAAAGAATAAAAACAACAACATGACATCAGCTCCAAAATTCGTGACGGGCTCCCTCCTACGCCACATCCTCGTCATGACGGCCACCAGCGGCCTTGGACTCATGGCAATCTTTCTTGGTGATCTGGCGAACATCTTCTTTTTAAGCCTGCTTGCAGACGAATCCATCGTCGCAGCAGTGGGATACGCCAGCTCCATTCTTTTTTTGACAATCTCCATTGGCATCGGTCTTGGCATAGCTGCAACGGCACTCGTTTCCACTGCACTGGGCGCAAAAAAATACCTTCGTGCAAAACGCATGTCGGTCAACGCTCATTTATGGACGCTTGTCGTCTCGATATTTCTCAGCATCCTCGTATGGGTCTTGATGCCCTGGATGCTGGATCTACTCGGAGCAAAAGGCCATACAAAAACCCTCGCGGAACGCTACCTGACGATACTTATACCCGCCCTTCCTCCGCTGGCCGTCGCCATGACCTCTGCCGCCATATTGCGTTCTCTTGGAGACGCCCGTCGTGCCATGAACGTTACACTTTATGGTGCCGTCGCAAATATCATCCTCGATCCCATTTTCATTTTCGCACTGGGGCTCGGGCTTGAGGGCGCAGCAATCTCAACGGCCCTCGCACGGATCGTCATTCTGCTCATCGGACTTCATGGCATCATTGTCATTCACAAATTCTACGCCCCTCCAAACCTGAAATCGTTTCTCTCGACAGGAACCCGTCTCGGCAGAGTTGCAGTTCCAGCAATAACGACCAATATCGCTACACCCTTTGCCAATGCCTTCGTGACATCTCAAATTTCAATTTTTGGAGACAGCGCCGTCGCCGGCTGGGCGGTAATTGGAAGAATTCTGCCGGTCGCATTTGCTTCCATCTATGCCCTGTCAGCATCTGTCGGTCCGATTATCGGACAAAATTACGGCGCTCGTAATCAAGAGCGAATGCAAGAAACCATTAAACTGGCTCTATGGGTATCTACCGCTTTCACACTGATCGCCTGGTTCGCATTGGCAATAACGGCACCACTAATCGTCACGGCCTTCAAGGCAACGGGTGAAGCCGCCGGGCTTATATTACTATTCTGTCGATGGCTCGCCCCACTTCATGTATTCCTCAGTGCACTTTTCATTTCCAACGCGGTCTTCAATACACTCGGCCGCCCTCACTACGCCACCGCGTTAAACTGGGCGCGCGCAACCATTGGCACAATTCCCTTCACCATCGTTGGAGGACATATAGCCGGATCTCACGGAGCGCTCACCGGGTTTTTCATAGGCACCATCGCTTTTGGTATCCTGGCCGCCATCTGGTGCGACCTCTTCATTAAGAGTTTTCGTGAACCAGCCCCTCAAAAGCGGTAAAACCCTAAAGCAATGCTCAAAAAGCACATTATCAAGATAAAACCACACGCGATTCCAATACCGCGAGCATATAAAAACCATAAAACATATGAAATTTTCCAGCCACACGAGCCCCATAAGGTGTTATTTTATAAAATCTTTCAGACTACAGCCGTTTTCATGGCTGGGCATTGGGGACACATCCCGATACAAAGTGTATGGATGAAAAATAACAGGCAGCATGCCCTCACTAGGGCCACTGTCCTAAAAACAAACTATTGAGACATAACCCCAGCAAGATGGGGTTTCTAGCACCACCTCATAAGACCGGTGCAATGTGAGGGAATTGCGTGACGAAATCGAGCACGGCCATCAAGCAAGAAGTCGCAAGTTTCAAGAACTGGCTTCTCGAGCTACCGCGCTATACCAAGCGAACGCTCTTGGTTGCCTCAGACTTGGCGATTCTAAGCCTTGCTGTCTGGGCGGCCATGTCGTTCCGCTATTCGACTTTTTACGTCCCCTCTGACTGGCAGGAAGGATTACTGGTTGCCGCCGCACCGGTAATCACCATTATAATTTTCTTCTGGTTCGAGCTCTACCGCTTGGTGACCCGTTTTATGGGTTATCGCGGTACGCTTCGAATTTTTTCTTGTATTGGTCTAGCTGTTTTAATTTGGGCATTGATCGTCTTTATGTCAGGCCAATACGGCATTCCAAGAACAGTCATCCTCACTTATGCCATCCTTTCCGCCATAGGCATCAGCGCAAGCCGCCAAATTGCCGGCCTACTCCTACGCAGTATGGGCATCAATATCCCCAACCTCCCTCTCGATCACAAACGCAAACCTGTTTTGATCTATGGCGCCGGCCAGATGGGAGCACGGCTTCTTCGCGCCCTCAACCACACCGAAAGCTATGAACCCGTAGGATTTGTAGACCAGGAACCTTCCATGTGGGGTCAATATGTTGGCGGATACAAAGTCTATCGCCCCGAAAAGCTCGACGCCCTCATTGAACGCAGAGGCGTTGAGGAAGTTTTGCTCGCTATTCCTCATGCGAAGCGGCGTGAACGACGCGAAATCCACGCCCATCTGGAGCGCTACCCGGTCACCATAAAAATTCTGCCGGACATTGAAGAAATCGCCTCAGGTCGGGTGGGAATAACCGACACAAGACCCATCGACGTGCATGACTTGCTGGGCCGCGACCCCGTTCCACCAAACAGTGATCTACTGGCCCGAGCAATTTTGGGAAAATCAATCCTGATAACAGGTGCCGGAGGCTCCGTCGGTTCAGAATTGGTTCGTCAGATTCTAAAACAGCAGCCGTCTCGCATCGTCCTATTGGACATGACGGAAGTCGCCCTTTACGAAATCGAGCTGGAAATATCCGAAGCCATAGCAAATCAAAATAACAAACGGCTCGCCCCCGAACTCATAGCGGTTCTCGGCTCGACACTTGATGACGATGTGATCCGACACACCATAAGTAAATATGAAATTCAGACCATTTATCACGCAGCCGCTTACAAACACGTTCCCCTTGTCGAACAAAACGCCTTTGTTGGCCTGAGTAACAACACCTTTGGGTGCGCCATCGTGGCAGAAGCAGCCCGAGATCTCGGTGTCGAGCGCGTTGTTTTGATTTCGACAGATAAGGCCGTCCGCCCCACAAACATCATGGGAGCAAGCAAGCGTCTCTCTGAACTGATTTTACAGGCTCACGCTTCAGAAGAAGACGTCTCAACCATTTTCACCATGGTCCGCTTCGGGAATGTCCTCGACAGCTCTGGCTCGGTCGTCAGACGTTTCCGCAACCAGATAGAAGCAGGTGGCCCCGTGACCGTTACCCACCCGGATGTCACCCGCTACTTCATGTCCATACCCGAAGCCGCTGAACTTGTAATTCAAGCTGGAGCAATGGCAACAGGCGGCGAGGTTTTTGTCCTCGACATGGGCGAACCGGTAAAGATCGACGATCTCGCCCGCCTGATGATCCGTCTTGCCGGTTTCGAGCTACGCTATCCAGACAACTCCGACGGTGATATCGAAATTTTATACCAAGGACTTCGCCCCGGAGAAAAACTCTACGAAGAACTTCTTATTGGTGAAAACACACGTGGCACGGAACACCTCCGGATCATGCGCTCAGATGAACCCTTCTTGCCCATTGCCGAACTGGCCGCTGAATTGGAAGCGCTGCACCAGGCAATCCAGGCGCGCGACAAAGAAGCCATACAAGATATCCTTCATCGCACTGTCGAAGGTTATACCCCGCGTCCGCTTAGCCAACCCTCCGAGGGGAGTTCATCAAACTGGGCCTCAGCTTCACGGACCCTGCACTAACATGGCCGAAGCACACCTACGTACGACACCCATTTCACGTATCGCAATTGTGGCACCTAACGCTGCATTCGTTCTCAGCGAATACAATGCCATTGCCACGGCCATTCGCTCCAACGGTGATCAAGTGAGATGTTTTTCACCAAACATCTCACGCGAAGACTCCGCACAGCTTGATCAGCAGGGCATCCACACCACACCTTTCTCTCTTCAGCCGGAACGCTTTTCACTATTTCCACAACGACGGGCAATCGCTGACCTGGCCAAACTCTTGGCTGAATGGAAACCCACCCATCTGATCGCAATTGGTGACCTGGAAATTGTCTACGCAATCCGTGCTGCGCGAAAACTAAAACTGCAAACCATACTTGCAATCCCGGAACGATTACCGGCATCCCTTGGAAAAACAGAAGATTCTTCCCACAAGAGCCCCATAGACCACTCTCTTGTAAAGGCATTAAACCATGCCAGTAAGGTGATCTGCCTGAACGCCTCCATGCCTGATATTCTCAAAGCCAATAAAATCCAAACCTTCCAGGGTAAATATTGCATAACGCCGAGATGCGGTGTTGATCTTGAATCATTCCCTGAAACGCCACTTCCTCCGCTAACCTCCGGTTTGATTTTTCATCTCTCAAGCCCCCTGGAAGAAACAAACGCAATCCTCGCCTATTGCAAAGCTGCAAAACACGTAAAGGAAACTGCCCCCGGTGCGGAATTTATTCTCACCGGACCACCTGGGCAATCAGACAAAGCAATCGCTTTGGACGCACTCGAACCCTATAATAAAGTGGTTAAGTACGCCGGAGTACGCTTGGCAACCAAGGACGAACTAGAGCGTTGCCACGTTTTCTTATCCCTTTCATACGATCAGGCTATGCCTCAAATTTCTATGCAGGCACTAGCACTTGGTCGCCCCATCATAGCAAGCCACAGCATCGCAGCCCGAGAACTCGTCGATGTACGCGTCAACGGCTGTCTCGTCGATCCACAAAATCCGCTTGATATAGCCCAAGCCATGAATAGTTTTCTCAAACGCCCGGATCTCATTCCCGCTATGGCCAGAGCCAGCCGTCAGAAAGCAGTCCGCCGTCTTGACCAGAAAGCAGCACTCGCAAAACTTTTACCGCTGATTTATCAAGACCGGTAAAATTGATTTTACTGGTGAAACCAAGCCTAGTGTTTAAAACGGGCAGAGCCATAAACCCTCAGCACCCAGCTAAATTAGAAAAAACCCGTCAAATTCAAGCTTGTCCTGCATCGGAGTCTCCAATACGTAACCATCACACCGTGGCTGTCATTATCCCGGCGCACAACGAACAACAGGCCATAGGCCTAGTGATTCAAAACATACCAATTTGGGTCGATAAGATCATTGTTGCCGACAATGGCTCCACTGATGACACACAAAATGTTGCCAGAAAAAACGGTGCGCAGGTCGTATATGAAAAGCACTATGGTTATGGTGCCGCCTGCCTGGCAGGTATTGCCCAACTGCCACCGGTTGACATCGTTGTGTTCTTGGATGGAGATTATTCCGACTACCCACAAGACATGGCAGATCTCGTTGATCCAATCATCAACGACAAGTACGACTTCGTCGTTGGTTCACGATCTTTGGGCAATGTAGAAAAAGGAGCTCTCACCCCACAACAACGATACGGCAACTGGCTTGCCACCACATTGATGCGCCTCATATGGGGTGCACAATTCACCGACCTGGGACCATTTCGAGCAATCACCTCAAAGGCTCTTCATCAACTGCGCATGATCGACAAGGACTTCGGCTGGACCGTGGAGATGCAAATTAAAGCCGCACGTGAAAACCTGAAATATTGCGAAGTGCCCGTACGCTATCGCCAGCGCATCGGCATATCAAAAGTCTCGGGAACACTCATGGGAACCCTCAAGGCGGGGACCAAAATCCTCACGGTTATTGCGCGCCATGCCCTGATAAGGAACACAAAAGACAAGAAAAGCTCGCCTCAATGATACGCTCTGGCTTTCAAATCATACTGATCGTCTTGTTAACGCTCATTGCCGCAACAGCACAATCCTATGATCGAAAACGCGGCTCCACGCGCACCAGCGCCGAACTCAAACTTGTTTCCCCAACTGATCTCAGACAAACAAGAATCGGCGTGTTCGCCCCAGGCCGCCAGTTGCAAAAGATACAACACTTAACAGATATGCTCTTGATTGTATCCACAAGCGGCTCTGACATCGATACTATTCTCCGCCTCCCCAATGGAAAAAGACACAAATCAAGGCGCTCCTTATTCCGCGCCAGAGTGTTTGCCGTGACAGGTGGAAAAATTCACAATGACGCGGCCGCTTGGTGTAGCCCATGGCGCCAAGACGTCTCTTATTGCCAGCTAGACTGCGACGGTGGCGCTTTTTCTCTCAGAAGGCTAACGGGCGGCCTCGAAAAAAACCGTCTTGATCTCATTATTGGTACGCAATCTGATTGGGAATTGCCAACCAATACAGGCTTTTCAATAAATGCCTGTCATTATGAAGCCCCTCTCAAACTGCGTATAATTCCCTCAAAAGGCAGCAATCTCATACCCTTGGCCTTCCAGGAACGCTAAATCAACTCCCGATTGACCCAGGCGGCACAAATCCCTATCTCAACTGTTATGGCAAAACTAGAAATCATAAAGCTACCCGATCCGCTCCTGCGCGAAATCTCCGCACCCGTTGAACAGGTTGATAGCAACATCAATCAACTTTTCGATGACATGCTGGACACCATGTACGCTGCCCCGGGCATCGGACTCGCCGCTATCCAGGTCGCAGTCCCAAAACGCATGGTCGTTATTGACATTGCGGACGACCCTGAAAAACGCAATCCTCTTTGCATGGTCAATCCAAAAATCGTCAAACGCAGCGACATACTGCGCCCCTATGAAGAAGGCTGCCTATCGCTTCCCGATGTCCTCGTCGACATTGAGCGGCCCGATACCGTAACCATTGAGTACATTGACAGACAGGGCAAACAGCAAACTCTGGAGGCCGACGATATCCTCGCAACAGCCATCCAGCATGAAGTTGACCACCTCGACGGAAAGCTCATTATCGACTTCCTGTCACGGCTGAAACGCGACATCATCGTGCGTCGGTTCAAGAAACAAGCCCGTCAAACAGCCTGACCAAACATACGACACAACCAGACCTGTATACTCAGGCACCAAAAACAAACCCTACAAAATCCATCGAGGAGCGACTGCCGTGCGCATTGTCTTCATGGGCACACCGGATTTCTCGGTACCGCCACTTGCCAAAATCCTAGAAAGCAAACATCAGGTTATCGCAGTTTATTCCCAGCCACCTCGCCCGGCCGGACGCGGCATGACTGAGCGAAAATCCCCCGTTCACGCATTTGCTCAAAACGCCGGCATACCGGTTTACACCCCCTTAAATTTCAAAGACCCTTCAGACCAGCAAGCCTTTGTATCCCACAACGCCGATGCCGCCGTGGTTATCGCCTACGGTCTCATTCTACCAAAAGCGATCCTCAATGCCCCACCTCTGGGTTGCTATAATCTGCACGCTTCTAAACTTCCAAGGTGGAGAGGGGCCGCGCCCATTCAGCGGGCAATCATGGCCGGGGACACCCAAACCGCTGCCATAATCATGCGCATGGAAGAAGGGCTCGACACCGGTCCCATCTGCATGTCCAGGCCCATAGATATTCCCGCTGACATGACAGCCGGGCAACTTCACGACGAGCTATCGAACCAGGGCGCAGATTTGATCGTGCAACTCCTCGATGCACTGGAACAAAATACCATTCGCGAGACCCCACAAGACGACCATGGCATCACCTACGCCGCAAAGATTGAGAAAGCCGAAGCAAAAATCGATTTTTCAAAAAGCGCGCGCGACGTTCACAACCTCATACGCGGACTGTCACCATTTCCTGGTGCCTGGTTCGAAGCCCAAAAAGGCGACAAAAAAGAGCGCATCAAAGCCTTGCGTTCAAGGCAGGTGGAAGGAAGAGGGATCCCAGGAGAAATCCTGGCCCACGATCATGCTCTGGTCATCGCTTGTGGCGAGGGTGCAATTGCCCTCGATCTGGTCCAAAGAGCAGGAAAAAAACCGGCACCCGTTCAAGAGTTCCTTCGCGGCTTCAAGCTCGAACCCGGCACAATTGTTGGCCGATAACCACCCAAAAACCGACCCCTCAGGCCGCCAAATACGCTCTGTGATGCCCGCATTAATCATACCTTAACGTTCCGTTAACCGGTTGGCCTTCGCCCGTCCTAATCTAGAAGATAGCTTATCGTTGTTGCGTAGAAGGACCGACCCTCATGAACCCCCTCAAAATCCTATCACTTTCAGCACTCTCCCTAAGTCTTCTTGCCAGTGCGGCCTCTGCCCAAGACACAAGCACCACACGCATTATCCACGGCGACGTCAGCGGTGCCATGGTAACAATCGAAGGCGGTGTTCGCGTCTTTCGGCCATTGCCACCAACCCATCGGGTCATCATTAACCCCGACGGTGCAACGCCTCTTTCCCTTAGCTTAAACGAAACGCACGTTTACGAGCAGCGCTACCACGAGTCACGCAGCTACAATACACACTCCTATGAAGATTATCGCGGTAGCGGTGCCTACACACATTCAAACGTAGGCACCGGTAGATACTGATCCCCACACAGACACCTTATCTCAAAGATTTTGGGCTAACGAGACAAAACATAAATTGCCGACTAAAACCCTGCTAGAAGCACACAACAGTGCCTCTGGCAGGTTTTCTTTTCGTCCCGGTTTCTTCTTTGGTTTCAGGTCCATGCCCCGCTACCGCATAACAATAGAATATTCAGGCACGCCCTTCGTCGGGTGGCAGACACAAAATAACGGCCCCTCGGTGCAAAGCGCCCTGCAGCAGGCAATCCAAAGATTTTCTCAAGAAACAGTTCGCGTGCGTGGAGCGGGGCGCACCGACACAGGTGTCCATGCACTGGGGCAAGTGGCTCACTTCGATCTGGAAAAAAACTGGGACCCGTTACGCATTCGCGAGGCGATGAATTATCACCTGCGACCCGACCCCATTGCAATAATCACCTGCAGCCATGCCCCCGAAGAATTCGACTCCCGCTATTCAGCAACAATGCGACACTACCTGTATCGAATTTTGAACCGGCGTCCCCAACCAACTTTGGATAAAAATCGCGTGTGGCACGTTGCGATACCTCTCAATCACCAAGCCATGAACGAAGCCGCTCAGGTGCTCGTCGGCCACCACGATTTCACGACCTTTCGTGCCTCTGCATGTCAGGCAAACTCCCCAATGCGAACCTTGTCACAGCTTGTCGTCGAGCGCCATGACGATGAAATCCATATTCGAGCCTGTGCACGTTCCTTCCTGCACAATCAGGTGCGCTCACTAACAGGAACGCTGAAAATGGTCGGTGAGGGAAAATGGACCAAGCAGGACGTTAAGCGTGCCCTCGAAAGTTGCGATCGCACCGCTTGTGCAGCCGTGGCACCTCCCGACGGTCTCTACCTGCTAAAGGTCGATTATCCTCCCGACGACGAGCTGAAAGAAGAAACTGCCAATAGGCCAAACCACAATCCGGTTTGAACGCTCGGCCCTATGTCTCCGTCACCATGGACAAAAACTCCTGACGCGTCATGGCATTGTCTCGGAAACACCCGAGCATGCGACTTGTCACCATATCGGTGCATGGCTTGTGCACACCCCGCGTCGTCATGCAATGATGCGTGGCCTTTATAACCACCGCCACCCCTTGCGGTTCAAGCGCAGAAGAAATCGCATTGGCGATTTGCACAGTCATTTTTTCCTGGATCTGAAGCCGCTTGGCGTAGATATCAACAACCCTTGCCAGCTTCGATATACCAACAACGCGCCCCTTGGGAATGTAGCCGACCCATGCCCGCCCGATAATCGGTGCCATATGATGTTCGCAGTGGCTTTCAAAGCGAATACCACGCAGCGTAATCATCTCATCATAACCTTCGGTCTCACCAAAGGTCGTATTCAAAACCTCTGCCGGATCCTCGCCATAGCCACGAAAGTGCTCCGAAAAAGCACGCGTCACGCGCCCTGGAGTATTTTGCAACCCATCCCGTTCCGGATCTTCACCAATCCAGCGCAAGATCGTGCGCACCGCATCCTCAACTTCATCGCGTGACGGACGTTCCAATGATCTACCTCTATTCAACTTCTAATCCTTGGCCGCACCTTAGAACCCAAGACACCCCCAGAGCAACACGATAGCCCTGGAACCGCTGCAATTTGTCTTATCCGCAAGCTCAGCCAAGAGCAGAAAAATCCCTAAAATGAGTCCAAACCCGCTCCGAAGCCAAAACAGGGCTGGATTAAGACGATCTTACCCTCAGATAGAAGAATTTAGATTTGAGGAAAACGGCTCATCGACGGCTTTTCAAACTGTCTCAAAAGCCCCGCTTCCTTCTCATTTTTCCGCTGTCTCAAAGTTGTCGGCAACAAAAGCATTGAGGAGACAAACGCCCCAGCCTGAACCCCAGCTTGTGTTGATCTCATTTTCAGACGCGCCCATTGCTGGTCCTGCCAGGTCGATATGGGCCCAGGCAGTATCGTTGACAAATCGCTTGAGGAAAGCAGCCGCGACACAAGCCCCCCCCTGTCTTCCCGCGAAGTTTTTCATGTCGGCAGTCTTGCTATCGATGAGTTTATCGTATTCATCCTCAAGAGGCATACGCCAAATCCGTTCGCCGGTTGCCTTGGAAGCCTCCATGAGATCATTTGCAAGCTTGTCGTCGTTGGCAAACACGCCCGCGCAGTTTGTGCCAAGCGCAACGATGATCGAACCTGTGAGCGTCGCAAGATCGACAACCAGCTTTGGCTTGAAGCGTTCACGCGCATACCAAAGAAGATCTGCCAGTATCATACGACCTTCGGCATCCGTGTTAATCACTTCGATCGTCTGACCAGACATCGAAGTCACAATGTCTCCAGGACGCGTCGCACTTCCCGACGTCATGTTCTCGGCAAGACCAATCAGTCCGACGACATTGACATCCGCTTTGCGTTGCGCCAGCGCATGCATTAGACCGGTCACACAGGCCGCTCCACCCATATCACCCTTCATATTCTCCATGCCATCGGCTGCTTTTATCGAGATTCCTCCACTGTCGAACACCACACCCTTGCCAACGAAGGCCAACGGTTTTTCATGTTTGGACTTGGCGCCAAACCATTGCATGATGACAACGCGCGTCGGCTGGCTGCTCCCTTTTCCAACCGACAGCAGCGAACCCATCTTGAGCGCCGAAAGCGCACTTTCATCGAGCGTTTCTATTTTGACCCCCAAACGCTTCAATTCTTTTGCACGCTCAGAAAATTCAATGGTGCCAAGTATATTGGCAGGTTCGTTGACTAAGTCACGGGCAACATAGACACCGTTTGCGAGAGCTTTTAAGGGGGCAAAGGCCGCACGTGCTTTTTGTGGATCCACGCAGTGAACAACGAGTCGCTTCAACGACACCGGTCGGGCGGTGTTTTGTGCAACCTCATCATTATTTTTAATGGCTTTGTCGGTTTGGTATTTTTCAAAGGCATAATTCCGCAACAATGCTCCGAACGCGAGGCTTGCGGCGATCTGCTCAAAGCTCAGCTCTCCGCAATCGGGAGGTTGCGCAATAAGGCTTGCCGTATCCGTCTTGCGGCTTGTTATATGGCCAAGTGAAAAACCACCTAGAACTGTCCAGTTATGTTGGGTAAGTTTATGGGGTTTGCCAATACCCACAATAATAAGACGTCTCAGTTCAAGCTTTGCAGGCGCCAAGATTTCAAAAGTCGTTTTCGTTTTTCCAGTGAAGTCGGCTGCCTCTGATGAGTTGAGAACCGCCCCGTCAGATCGACTGTCAAAAGTCTGTAACGTCGTTCCAAAATCAAGATCCTCGGCGGCAAAGGCAACGCATGTGGGCTCAGGTGTGACCGACAGTGGGGCGAAGACAACCTCGAGATTATCCCTCATCTCCTATGCTCTTTCTTTATTCCTGGCGACGTTAACGCAGACACTAAGCTGGAGCACATTTTTTTACACGCGACCAACATTTCCAAAGCCTATCTCTTGGATCTAAAGCAGAAGCGCTCAACAATCACGCTCTAGTTTTGGTATGTTATACTGTTTCTATCTCATTGAAATTATT
>JAJRZC010000318.1 GCA_024275435.1 Alphaproteobacteria bacterium | reverse complement strand
TAAATCAACAATGTTAGTCGTTTCCATGGTGGTGTATCTCCTTTGGTTGGGCTGCTGTCTCACAACAACAAATCAACCAGATACGCCGCCAACCTTCAAATACTCAAACACCAGATTCAGTCATAACTCGTAACAAGCTGGAAATTTTGGTTAAAAAAGGAACTGCATTACCTGCACAGGGAAAGAAGCATTTTCGGGCAGGGAAAACACTTGTTGGAGGCGAAGACGGTTTTATCGCAGTCGAATTTTTCGACATGTCGGATGAAATAGATAGTCCCGAGCATAACCTACATATCGGAAATTTTCGCCTAAATAGCCTTGATGAACTTGAACGCGGTGAGCGCATCAATCGAGGTGACGACTTCATTATCGACTGGAAAGTAAGTGATAACGGCACCCTCAACTTTACCGTGGAATTGCCTTCGCTTGGCCGTGTAATTGAAGCCAGCAACCACTATCGGCCTGACGATGGCAACCGAAACTATGAAGGGCAGCGTGGGGCTGAGTTTGCCGCTACTATGTTAGCATTAGTTCAAAGCGACTTAGACGAGCTAAACGCAACACTTGATGGGGACGCTGATCTAACGGGCGATATGAGCAAACGCATAGAGCGCCAACATGCTGCTCTTTCCACATCAATTGATGCTGATACGCATCGCTCCGTTGCGGAAGAAGCTAGAAAGCTTCGTCTCGAAGTCGCATTGTTGAAAATGTCGCCTGAAAATGAAGATCGGGTTCTGACAAAAGAAGTCTCTGATGCGGAGACTTCTTTTGACGAGTTACGAAATATTGCGTTGGAGGTCGATGCAGAAAGGCATGATAAATTATTGGTCACAACACGCCGTTCGATACGAGAGAAGAATTATGAAGCGGCCCGTCGTTCTCTCGAAGAGATGAAAAGTATCAGCATGAAAACTCTCTCTGAAAGCCCAGACTTCTTGATTGAAATATTCAAACGCTTGACCGAAGAGCAACACTTAGCAATCGATGAAACGTTGTTTGGACAGCATGTTGCTGCGGGCATTGAGGCGGCAAAAATTGGCGATGTTTCAAAACTGCGATTCATAATCAGGCAGATGTTTGAAAACAGGGTTTCGACTGGAACGGATGCGTCAGATATTGTCGAGCTTGCTCATCTCTTGTGAGGTCGCTCCGCATTTTCAACAATTTGGACATGGATGATCCAGTGAACCGGCCCATGTTTGCCGGAGGCCGATTACTTCATGTCATGCGACCTTAAGGGCCGTTCGTGTCGACCGACACAAAGGGCGGGAAGGAGACCTTCGTTGCAGGCGCGAGATTTTCGTCGCGGACTGCGAAAGCAGACTTTGTCCGTCAGAATTGATTAAGATTAGCTGTCATCCAAAGCAAAGGGGCGAAGCTGGCTTTTGCTGCATAAGTTCCGTGGTCTGGTTGCGGTCAAAGGAGCAACCAGACGGAATTCAGTGTTTTCGGCTAGCAAGTTGCACAGCTTATGGTATTCTCAATAGATCAGATGGCCCTAGAGTAAGCTTATTGAGGTTGTGCAGTAACTGGGGCGCACAATCCGAATTGAGGATAGGGGCAATGAGTTGGCCAAGATAGAGAAGCCTGGCAAGGGCACGAAGATCACTGAAACGACGAGAGTTGCGGTTGAAACGGGCGTGTCTTTGTTGCCCGGTGGAGGAATAATCAATTCTTTGACACGCTGGCTCGCGCCGTCGAAATTAGACAAACAAAAAGCTGGTTGGCAGGAGAGAGTCACACAGGCGACCAACCAGCAAGGCCAAGACGTCAAAGAACTGAAAGACGAAACAGCGGGTCTCCGATTGGAGCAGGCTGATATAGTTGATAAGATCGAGGACACGAGGGGTCATGTAGATGCGCTTGCTAGCATGCTGGATGTTGGAATTATTGATGCAGACCCGCTTGATGGTGAGTTGGAGATTTGCCGTAGCTTTGTGCTCGGCGGCCAATTTCAAACTGCGCTGGATCTTCTCAGTGAACGATTTGAAGACAACAAACGTTCCAATCAAATCTCCCCAAAACTTATGGCGCGCGTGCGTTCGTTACAGGGGATGTGCCTCAAATCTCTTGGGAAGTATGATGAAGCCGCTGAGCACTTCCTAACTGCGCTGAAAATCGATTCAGAAAGCCCCAAAATTCGGGCTAATGCGGTCGTCGGCTATTTGATCTCAGGAAACCCCGCCGAAGCCACCAAACTGCTAGAGCAACTCATTGATGAAGAGCCTAATGCATCGATGCATTGGGCGAACCTGATATACACGAAAAGCGCGCAAGGAGAGGTATTTGACCGAGAGGCGCTCCCGAGCGTTATCAGTCAATCCAAAGACGTCTGTCTCGCTTTGGTTGACGCAAAGCGGGCAAATGATGACGACACTTGGCTTGACGATGCCGTTAAATGCGCAGCACTGCACCCGAAATCAAAGCGAGCCAAGCGACATGACGCAGAAGCGGCGATCAGTGCGGCTGTGCAAGCTGTTGTGAGAGATGGAGAAGACCCGACTGCGCATACGGCGACAATGGAGCGAGCGGCGATTGCGGCGTCTGAGTTGGAGCAGCAGTGGAAAGCCCATCTTGAAACAGAAACCGCCAAAATTGCACCTGATCTCGTTTTGTTGCAAAATACGCTTGTCGCCCTTCGCGTCACGGGCGACCGACGGGCAGCAGAAGCCCTCATAACTGCGCATACAGACCTGTTGTTATCCGACGAAGGTACGACACAGATGCTTGGTGCATTTGCAATCGAAACCAGAAATGATGCCTTACTGGACCGTGTGTTGAACCGCGGATTTGAAGGTGCCGCGGCTCTAAAAGTTGAGCGCGCTTTGCGCGATGAAGCTTGGGGCGAGGCCCTACAGATATGCGAAACCTACCCAGAAGAAATTGAGCCTAACGGAAGTATTGATCCTGTGTTCATGAGCGATGTGCTTCGCGTAATGACGAGTCCTGATGATGAGAAGGAAGAAGGTTTTAGAGCAATTTACCAACGTAGCGAAGTTACCTCCCCTCAACACGACCTTTTCTTGTCTAAAATGATCATGGCTGCGAGCTACGAGAATCTGTCCGCAGAGGTTTTTGAACGAGCGGCGAATGCAGATTTAGGTGGGGATGCGGAGATCCGACGGGCTTTGGCTGGTGAGGCTATGAGTTATTGTCAAATCTGGTGTTTGAGGATTGTTGGTCATGCGGCGATCTGGTCTGGGTTTGTGGTTTCAATTCCGTCTTTGAACGTGACGCCAGAGATGACTTTTGCGAGATAGTCAAAGCCGCGTAGCTTCCG
>JAJRZC010000317.1 GCA_024275435.1 Alphaproteobacteria bacterium | reverse complement strand
GTCGTCGTGTCCACCTTTGAATGGTATTTTTTCTGGAACGTGAGATGTGCCTGTCTGTGAGCTTCCACTGTCTGGGGTTTGTGGTTGCGACTTACCTGTTTGGGAAAGGCCCTGTGGACTGGTGGACAAGTTATCGGGAATAACACGCTCGATTACTTGACCTTGATGTTGTGGAGCTGGCGTATTGCGTGGGAGCAACAAAAGGATTCCGGAAGCAGCGGTCATAAGAATGAAAGCACCGACCAAGACCTTCTTGCGTGGCATTCCGAAGATTTTTGCTTCCAGGCAAGTTTCATTTGCAGCAACTGGTGCTTTTGCGACAGTGGTAGGGTTTGTGGTCGGTTTAGATTTTCGACCAAATGAGAAACCAAACAGCTCGAAACCTTTGGAATGTGGTTGCTTTTCTTGAAGAAGCGCTTTGGCTGCTTCTTCCATCTCGGCTTGAGCTTTTGCGCGACGCGCTTCGATGATGAACTCTTGGCGAAGTCGCGCAACGCTGTGCTCAGGGTATTGAGACAGATCGGGATCGGGCAATTCTTCTGGTTGGGGAACCGGTGTGGGGGCCTCTGCGACACCTTGAACTTGCAGCTCCTGCGTTGGCTGGCCAGCTGGTGCTGATGCTGGTTCTGATGCTGTTATCTGTGGCTCTTGAGCCGGCATTTCTTGTGATATTTTGGCTGGTGAGGCAGGCGCAACAGTTTCTTGAATATCTTCTTGAGGAGGCAAGGACTTTTGGGTGGATGTTGCCGCATCCGAAGAGAACGGTTCAAAACCTGGATGACGATTGGAAGCCATGGAAGCAGCTTCAATGGCCGACAAGCTCATGGCATTGAGCTCTTCTTCGGTGGCGATGTTTTCTGAAACTTTTGGCGGCTCTATATTGCTCTGAGGGGCTGCCTCCAAGCTCGTTTCTTGATCAACAGGTACGTATTGCGATAGCCCATCGCCATTGGACACATCGTTTAAGGGGGCTTGCTCCTCTACTTCAAGACTGTCTGAAGGTACAAACTGCTGGTGAGCGCCTTGTGTTTCAGCCCTATCCAGAAGTTGTACCATGGCGTCTTGCAAGGTATCGAGAACACCAAGCTGCTGGTCCTGCTCTGAGCGTTGCTCGATGATAAATGCCGTGAGCATCTCTTGCAGTTGATCCAGTTTGGAGCTGTTTTTACTAATGAGTTCGTTGTTGGGGGCAGCGTGGTTTGCAACGTATTCCCCTACGGCCGAGGCAAGCTCTATCTGGTCAAAATTACTATCAGTATTGCTGGAGACAAAAGTTGCCAAACGCTCATCGGATAACTGTTCCATAACGATTTCAAGCTGCCTTTCCACTGTGTCCAGGCGGGTTAGCTGATCCTGAACCCGATCGAAATGCGTTCTTAGGGCCTCTATTTCAGCTTCCGCTGCTTTCAAGCCTTCAATATCTGACCGCGTGGCCACATTACTTAGTGCGCTGGCGATATCTTCCTGGAACTGAGTAAATCGTTCTCGAAGTGCGTTCACCGGATCTTCAGAACGGATCTCTTCAAGTGTTTGTTCCACGCGATTTGTGATCTGTGCGAACTTTCCTTCCAGCCATTCGCGTTCAATAACTGTACTTTGAACCGCTTGCTCTTTGGATGTGGTTGCGAGTTGGTTGACCACAAAATCAGGCAGCAAAGCCTCTGCGGCAAATGCTTTTTGTTCTGACTGCTTGGCAGGATTGACTTCTTGGATCTGGATTTCGTTTTGCTCAACCAACAGCTCGCGCTCATAGGCCTGCATCAGGGCTTCAGCATCATCAGCTGTCCAAGGCTCAGAAGAGGAATCCAACGGGGCGTTTTCTCCAAGAGCCATACCGGTTTCTTGGTTGTTTGACTGCTTTTGAACTTCTTTTGCCAGATCCGCTGCGTTATCAACCCACAAGTCCTGATCTTCTTGCGTTGAAGACATCTCTCGGTTGGATACTTTCTCAGACTCTGCAGTGTGTTTGCCACCAGAGGATGGAAAATCTTGAGCTTCATTATCCGAGACTTCGGATAATTCCTCTTGGATTTGTTGTGTTTCTTGAACTGAGCTAATTTCTTCTTGGGTCTGTTGTGCCCCAACAAGAAATTCTTCCTGAGTCCCGTTGGACGCAGGTGTCATGGGTGGTGCAGGTTTGGCAATCTGTTCTGCCAGCTCAGCCAAGCTGACGGCGATGCGATCAAGGGCCTCGGCATCAACCTGATCGGTCTCGTCTGCATTGTGGACGGGTTCTTCAATATCCAGTGTTTCAGATATTGATAACTCAGTTTCTTTTGAGTCGGACACCTGCGAAGAAGTTTCCTTTGAGGGATCTTGTGGTGACTTGAGCTTTTCGCGAACTGCCTTTGTACCTGTCTCTAATTGATTCAGGCGTTGAGCTAGCTGCTCCAAGATCTGTGTCTGTCGGCGATCCGTTTCTTCGACCTGGGCAGAAATCAATTGCAAGACGCTTGTTAGATCCGCGCTAGATTGCGAATTGTCTTTCTCCGTCGCATGTTCGTGCCCTTCAGCGGCTCTGTTGTCTTGGTTCGCCATCTTCTTCCCTATCCGGCTAGGCCGTCCCATTAGCTCGGTCGCTGGCGGCAACTCCGAATTATGAGGAGGATCGGGCGAGAGGTTTCCCGCTTTAGATCATGCCGAGCTGTCATCAAATTTCCAAAGGTCCCAACGCGGCACGACTCAGAACCAACTTCCGCTAATCTGTCAGGGCGTAGTAAATGATCGGTTAAATACCGTTCTAATCTGGAAATTCTTTAATTAACCCAAGTTATACGGGGCTCTCGACTTGCATATGATTCTCGAGAAGCGGGAGTATTTCTTCAAAATGGGGCTTATTGATTCGTCTATTAGATACACACTACTTAGAGGGAGCCTTGATTTTTGAGCCACTGCTCAGCCGCTCACGACCTAAATTTGAACCGACGCCGTAGACAGTTATGGTCATAGTTGCATGTCAGGATCCAAGATATGATTGGGGACAGGCCTAGGCCGAATGTGCCTTAATCGAGTTGCATAGGAGCTTTATCGTGAAACCGAAACAACTAGCCCCCTATATCGCGGCTTTGTTTATTGGGCTTGGCATTCCAGCCCATGGCGCAGAGCCGGAAGGAGGCCGCTATAAGATGTCTCCAGTGGAAGATGGGTTTGTCAGGCTCGATACTGAAACCGGAGCCATGTCATTGTGCACGCGCCAGACGTCGGGCTGGTCTTGCCAGCCAATGCGAGAGGATCAAAAAACGATCGGTGATGAGCTTTCTCGACTGCGAGCTGAAAATGCCGAACTCAAAGAAGAGAACCGGCGCATGGAAGAAACTTTTGGACTTGATGCGCGAGGTTCCCAGAGAAAAAATGAGGACGGCAGTGGAAACCAAGATGACTCTTCAAGGGACATGACAGATACCAAGCCGGAAATTCAACTTCCATCTGAGGAACAAGTTGATCAAGCGGTTGATTATCTGGAGCGGATGATCCGCAAGTTTCGCGAGAGGTTTGAAAATTTTGGCGAGAAAACGAAGCCCCGCCCAACGCCGGAGCAGAATAATGACCGCCAACAGGACGACAGCACACCACTTTAATGACTTTTGCTGGCTGACACGTCACCGGGTTTTCATTGTGTCTTGAAACCCCTTGATCAGGAACTGGTGGTTTTCGGCCTGGAGCGGTCTTTTAGTTTCATTAAGCGAACCTCCCGGTCGTGAACAACCTCGCCGCCAGGAACCCTGATATCGCGAAGCACTTCCATTGTCTCTCGGGTGGGGGAAACTGTGGCCAAGCTCACGGCAATCATGGCCAATGTCGCCAGAGGGAGCGCGATGACGCCGGCCAGGACGCCGTCTATCACGCCACCGCCGGACTGGCTGGTAACGATTACAAGAACTGTGATGGCAAACCCGGTGACAATACCCGAGAAAGCCCCAAACTTGTTCACGCGCTTCCACCAGATTGATGCAATCAAGACTGGAAAAGCGGTTGATCCTGTCAAGGTCAGAGACCACAATAATAGCTTCAAAGGATCTGTGGGGGCGATTAGTACAATGATGCCGGCGAAAACAGCCCCTGCTATTAAAAGTACCTGATTGGTACCGATACGAACGCCATCCTTTGCAGGACGCCAATTTAAGCCGCTGACGATGTCTTCCGACATTAGATTTGCAAGTGTTGTCAAAGTGGCTGTTGCGGTTGCAAAGGCTGCCAGCAATATTCCTACTGCTGCAAGATATGCAAAAGACAAAGGAAGTTCTGCCGCTATGGGCAGACTCATGAGAATACTGTCGCGGTCCATTGAAATGGCCTGAGAGGTCAGGCGTGCTCCTGATTCCTGCACGCGTGCAAACCCCTGGGTCACTAAAGATTTTAGCCAGTCAGGCGCCATTGCAATGTTGGATATGATGGCCTCGAATAGTATCAGACGCATATAAACGGCAACAGTTGCAACTGTGAGCATGGCGAGGGCAAAAAAGAAAGTTGCCCAACCCAAAGTCTTTCGCGAAGCATAAACACTGGGCGTGGTGGCGAGCCGAGGGAGCAGCCATGGCGCCGATGCGATGCCTGTGAATATGGTGATTGTCGTCAGCACAAAGGCGAGAGGGGAAATGGAGCCAAATGGCTCTGAAAAGCGTCTGGTGAGGGAATGTAACCCCTCAGATGGCAGTTCAAAGGTAAAGCCTGATTGTATGACAATTGGAAAAGCTTGCACAGCTTCGAGACGGCCAATTTCACGCATGACCGGACCTTGACTCAACTGCGCTATGGGGAGGTAGCCGAGCAAAACGGCAATGATGGCGACAGGAATCAGCAGTGCGATAAGAACGACGATTGCTGAGGCGACGTTTGTCCATGTGAGTGAACGAACACCGCCCAGCACGACCCCGGCAATGATAACCCCCACAAGGATAGGGACCAAAACAGCCGTGGGTTGACCTGAAAGCCAACCGGCTACTTTTAATCCCACCTGTAGTTCCGCCACCAGAATAAGAAGTGTAGGAACCGCCAGGAGAGCACCAGCGGTCACGCGCAAGACGTGAGAGCCGAAACGTCTTCCAAGATAGGTTGGGATGGTGAACGTGCCGAATTTCCGAAAGAACGGTGCCAGTAGGATAGCCATAACGACAAACCCAGCCAAACCGGCATTGATGATGCAGAGCGCGTCAAAACCAATGACGAAAATAATACCGGCCATGCTTACCAAGCCCGTGGCCCCAAAAGCGGTTATGGCCAGCCCCAATCCGCAATAGACTGAAGGGACACGGCGCCCGGCAGCGAAATACTCCAGGGGCTCCTTGGTTCTGCAGGCAAGGCCAATAACCAAAACCATGAAAATTGGAGCGAGCAACATGGAGGCACGCAGGAAGCTATCTGGTATGCCGAGTTGCTCCAGGATCAGCGTCAGTAGCAATACCGCCATGAACAAACTCGAGAAAATACCAAAGTAAATTCCCAGGCGCGGGTTTATCTGGCGCGCACGTGAACTTAAAGGCATGGAGTTTTCCTTACGAGTGACAATGGTTGGCTAGGTGAGATGGAATGAAAGGGTGACAATGGTTCCCTTGGTACGGTTGATGGTTTGAATGTTGTTGCAAACTGCAATTTCGATAAGTGACTAACTATCTTCGTGCGCGCCATGCCAGTGGTCGATTGCATCTTGACGGTTTACAAAACTTGCAACTGTGAAAAGAGCAATGATTGCCACTCCATGAGCGACCAGGAAATAACCCAACGGGAAACCAAGAAATTTATTGTGATTTAAGCCTTCGGCATAAAGTGGCAAAATAATCAATACTATGAAGAACGGGACGAGGCTTGCCAGCATCTGCCATTTGGTGTGGCGCCAGTAGGGTTTTCGTTCTTTGCGCTCGATCATCTCGATAGGTTCTCCATTTATCCTATTTCTGAAGTCTGAAGTCCGAAGTCTGAATGCTGTGAAATTGCACGCGTGCGGCTTAAAAACCTAATACATGTGACGGTTCTAAGTCGATATCCTTGGTTTGGTGAACCAAAACCACTTTGCAGCCAGTGTCTTGCTGGCATAGGAGTTTAACCACAGGGGAGGGTTGCAAGGCAGGACACTTGACATAATATCCGCACGCGGAATCAAGTGATTCGGTTTGGAGCGGCCGCGTGGTGCGGGCGGACCTTACATCGTCAACACTGGAAGGGTTGGATCTAACATGAGCATGTTAAGCGAGTTTAAGGACTTTGCGATCAAAGGAAATATGATCGACATGGCCGTGGGTATTATTATCGGCGCGGCATTTGGTACGGTTATTTCATCTCTCGTTGCGGATGTCATTATGCCACCGATCGGACTTTTGATGGGTGGTGTGGATTTTTCCGATATTGCCTTTACGTTGAAGGAAGCTTCCGGGGATGCGAAAGCCGTCACATTGAATATCGGCAAGTTCATCAACAATATTATCAGCTTCCTGGTGGTTGCTTTTGCCGTCTTTATGCTTGTTAAAGTCGTAAACGCGATGAAAAAGGAAGTTGAAGAAGCTCCCGCTGAGCCGTCCACAACAGAAAAGCTTTTGGCTGAGATCCGCGATGCGGTTTCAAAATAAGACAACCAGCTGAAAAACCGGACCAGACATGAAAAACGCCTGCCTGAGTATTCAGACAGGCGTTTTTTTAATCATTGAGGTTCGACGGGATCAGGAGCAGCTTCCCCCACCCAATACGCAGAACTTTGCACAATGGGCATGACATAATTTAACTTCGCCTTTTTCAAACATGCCACCTGTTGCGTTAGATGCCTTCTTGAGTGTGCTGCCCATATCGAATTCTGTCTCGTAGGGCAGAAGTGTGCAAGGTAAAACCGTTGGCTCTTTGGCGCCCTTGCGCTTTACAATCATGCGTGAGCTTGCACACATCATATCTGATGGGTTTCGGCCTAAGATATTCCAG
>JAJRZC010000316.1 GCA_024275435.1 Alphaproteobacteria bacterium | reverse complement strand
CGGCCTTGGAGAGGTGGCCGAGTGGTCGAAGGCGCTCCCCTGCTAAGGGAGTAGGCGAGGAATCGTCTCGAGGGTTCGAATCCCTTCCTCTCCGCCATTGGCAATGCGCAACCCGTTGCTTGTATTGCGTTTATTGAAGATTGTTAATATTCATCCCCACTGTCATCCCCACTAAGTAACTTTGTTGCGACCCGTTGAAAATTACCTTGGGTCTGGAACTTGGAGACCAATTCACCCATAGTTTAGAAACGGGAACAGTGGATTGGGAGTCTGTGAATATGGTTAATCAGGGGCTTGTGCATTTCTGGGCTGCCAATTGGAGTGTCCAGAAAGTCGAAGACGCTTTGCTGGATGCGTTTTCATCTGAAACCAAACCGCCGTATCTTGATACACTTGTTGGTGTTTTGGCAATTCATGACGCCGCGCGTCGAGACGATCGACTGGAAGAAGTTATTGAAGAGCAAGATGTACTGGCAACTCGGCTTGGTTTGCCTTCGCGCGCTCAAACCAAACGAACAATTGCGGCTGCCGAACAACTCGAACCGAAAATCAAAGCAAAAACGATGGATTTCAACCGAGAACATATGCCTTCGGTTATGCAAAACCTATGGAACGGGCTTAATAGCACGGACCCAAAACAAAAGGCACGTATTGAAGAATTTCTGGAGCGGAGCGGTGGAGAAAACAAGAACTTGGGAAGTTTAGCACCACTGTTGACGGTTCTTGAATTTGGCAGAACAGGTAGTGGTAGGAGAAAAACCGTGACTCCAAGGGAGCGGCCAGCGGAAGTTTATGCAGCGATTACAATTTTTCTCAAGGACGGGCGCTCAGTGGGCAAGACAACACAAGCAGGCTATTTTGCTGTCCACGGGCGATCGCTAGACCTCAATAAGAATGAGGATTGTGAAACTTTAGATAGGTTGAGGCGTCCAGTATCGGAGCTGATTACACTTCGACGGAAATGCGGGTTTTAAAATCCGGATTTTAAAAACCCAATCAATTTGTTCTGAAATGTGAGCATATGCATCTCGTAATATCCACACAGAAAAGGATAAATGGATATGGAAATGCAAGCCTACGGTGTGAAAGAATTCTGCACGACGCACGGTATTAGTCGCTCTGGTTTTTATGCTCTTTTGAAATTGGGGAAGGGTCCCAAGACGATGAAAGTCGGAACCCGCACTCTCGTTTCTACTGAGGCGGCCAAAGACTGGCGCAAAGCCTGTGAAACTCCCTCAGGGAGGGTCCACTGATGACAGCAAAATTTAACCTGGTTAGCGATTGTGAGATAGCTTTTGCAATCATCAATAAAAAACACCCGTGCGCCTCTGGAAAGGCGGCACGGGCTCAATATCAAATTGCAAGAACACAATTCGGAGGCCAGAAGTAATGGCAACCCTAGAAATAAGTCAAGCTGATTTCTCAAAAGCAATGCCCCATGTGGTCGATAAACTTCTCAAACTCGATCATATTGATGAACCAACAGCGAGCAATCACGATAATTCAGACCTTCGCTTTGGTACGAAAGGCTCGCTGTCAGTTAATGCTGAGGATGGAACCTTTTATGACCACGAGGCAGGAAAGGGCGGTGGCGTAATTGATCTCATTTGTTCCAGTATGGGCAAGAGCAAACCAGAAGCAATTGACTGGTTAAAAAATGAAGGTCTCTTGCCGGAACAGCCCAAAAATAAAGTCCGGGGCCGAATAAACAAGCCAAAAGTATTGATGGCTCTCCTAGAGCGATGTTCCGATCCTGAGGGAAGCGCAGTGGAAGACTATCTGGTTTCTCGGGGCTTGAACATTTCAGGCGCTTGGCCGGATAGTATCAGGCTAATCAAACAAACAGAAAACGGCTGTTCGTCTCTCGCGGCAATTGCCACCGACAAAGATGGCGTGCCAATGGCGATACAGCAAGTATTCCTGGAACCGCGAACGGGTGAGAAACGATCCGGTAATGGTGGCGTGTTCAAGCGAACGAACTCAATAAAGGGTTGGTCCGGGAAGTCCGTCGTCCGGTTGCCGGGCAAATCGCCGACGGTAATTTGTGAGGGCGTTGAAAATGCGCTTTCAGTTTGGCTCGCAACAGAACAAGAATGTTGGGCAACATTGGGAATCTCAAACCTCAAAAACGTTGATGTTTCCGACATTCCCACGGTAATCGTTTGTGGCGATGGTGATGCCCTTGATAAACCAGCGGCACATACGCTTCAGAAAGCACTGAATGTGCTTTCTGACCAAGCAGGGGACGTACTGAACGTCCAAATGCCGCTCGGGCAGGATGCCAACGACGTATTGATAAACAGCGGCCCAAAGGCGCTGCAAACGCTGGTAAATGATGCAGGGCGCTGGGAACGATGTAAATCATCATGGCAAAGTTTGCTGGCGTGCTCTGTGAATGGCAAGCCGATTGCAAATCTTGCCAATGTCCTAGTTGTTTTGCGTCACGCAGAGGAATGGGTTGGAGTGTTTGTGTTCGATAGTTTTCAGCAAAAGGTGCTGGTCTCAGAACAGCCCCCCGCTCATGAAAATACTTCGGAAGTCGCAAAATATCCCGAGTTCTTAACCGATGGGCATGTGATTGGGCTTCAGGAATGGCTCCAGCGCGAGGGTTTGCCAACGATTGGAGTTGAGCCTGTTCATGCAGCCATTAAAACAGTGGCCGCCGAAAACAGCATTCACCCGATCAGGGACTATCTTCGCCGGTTGGAGTGGGATGGAAAGCACCGACTGGACAAGTGGCTTCATACCTATTGTGGCGCTGAGGACGGACCTTATGCCTCTGGCATTGGCAGAATGTTCCTTATTGCGATGGTGGCGAGGGTCAATGAACCTGGGTGCAAGGCGGATTATATGCTGATCTTTGAAGGCAGGCAGGGGGCTGGTAAATCAAAAGTCTGCCAAATTCTGGCAGGGGAATATTTCAGTGACTGCCTGCCCAACATGCACTCCAAAGACGCTCAGTCACATTTGAACGGCAACTGGTTGATTGAGATTGCAGAGCTACAGGCTATGAGCAAAGCGGAAGATTCCACGCTGAAGGCCTTCGTTACCCGAAGGGCGGAAAAGTTTCGCCCCGCCTACGGGCGCGAAGAAATAACTGTTCCGCGTCAGTGCGTTTTCATCGGCACCACGAACGACAGCGCTTATCTCAGGGACCCCACCGGGGCTCGAAGGTTTTGGCCAATCACGGTAAACAACATTGATCTTGACGCTTTGATCTCAGACAGAGATCAATTGTTCGCCGAAGCATTTGCCCTCTACATGAAAGGCGAGCGATGGTGGCCAGATGCCAAGTTTGAGCGGGAATTTGCCAAACAGGAACAGGACGCCCGGCACGAGAACGATGTCTGGGAACCCTCAGTTATTAAATATCTGGAAGGCAGGTCGAGCGTTTTCATCGTAGACGTTTTGTCCGAAGCAATCGATATGCCCAAGGCAGCTCAGAGAAGAATGGAACAAAACCGGATATCTGCAATTCTGAGGCGAGCAGGATGGGAGCGGTCGAAGTCGCGAAAAAACAACGGCACCCCCTGGGTCAAAAAATGACTGAGTGACTGACGTGACTGACTTTTCTGGAATCTCAGTCTAATCGGTAATTACAAATAAATTGCATAACGGCCTACCGCTAAGTTGGGTGGTCGCTCACGTCAGTCACTCTTTCACTCACAGCTCCGACTCTCAATCTTTGAGACAGAACAGCACCTTTCCCACATTATTTCGGTAACAGGAGGCCACAATCCATGCAATTCCCTGCCGATCAGACTCAGACCGAAGCTCCACGAGATATATGCGAGCGCCAAATTCGGTTGGATGTGAATTTTTTGCGCCAACAGGGTTGCCTGAATTTGGGATGTAAAGGACAGCTCACTTGGGGCGCTGGTGGGCGGCATCCTGCCAGCGTTAGCTTTTTTGCATTCCCTGATTTCCTGAGGCTGAATTTCGCCGCAAAAGGAGCTGGTGACGATTGGCACCTTGTTGAAGAAAACATACCGCTGGTTCGCTCACAGCAGCCTTTTGGAGGCGTACGCATGTGGTTCGCTTGCCCGGGGTGCCAATCGCGAAGAACCTATCTCTACGGCGGTCTTTTGTTCCGGTGTAGGAATTGCAAAAACCTTGCCTATGCGAGTCAGAACGAAAACAAGATGTTCCGCGCACTTACTCAGGCACAAAACATCCGGCGCATCCTCAATGGGTCTCTTGATATAGAACAGCCATTTCCTGACAGGCCTAAACACATGCACTGGTCAACATATTTTCGTCTGTGCCAGCGCGGCCAGCGCTATGAACAAATCGCGCTCAGCGAACTGGCGAAGATTTGACTTTCGAGAAAAGTTAACGCCTTGTTAAGTAATCAAGCAAGCTCAGCCAGAGTCTTGGTACGCGAATGTGGTTTAGTAAATTATTGTGGAGGTGATTGTGCGTAAGTATCTAATATCAATTTTGGTCGGGGCGGCTTTTGTTGCCACTGGAGGGGCGGCCTCTGCGGAGGAGGGCGACCATCTCGGAAATTTTGAGGGTTTTTATGCCGGTGTGTTGACGGG
>JAJRZC010000315.1 GCA_024275435.1 Alphaproteobacteria bacterium | reverse complement strand
CCTGAGCCTCAAGCAGATGTACCCTTTCCTCCGCCTGCAGCAAACTGGTGCGCGCTTTTTCGTCTTTGCCCATTTCTTGCAAAACCTGTGACAGTTTTACATGAGATACAACAAGATCAGATAGCGCTTCTGGTCTATCCGGGTCGGCGGCGGCAAGGCGCTCTCTTATCACGAGGGATTTTTCATATTTCTCCAGCGCCTCCTTGGCATCCCCACGATGAAAAAACTGATCTCCAACCTCAACCGACAACCAGCCGGACAGAAACCCCGAAGGAGCACTGTCAATTATGACCTCTGCATGAGGCAGCAGTCTATCGCGAGGTGCAAGGCTATAAACCTTGGCAGGATCGGCTGCTGCAAACGCATCTGTGACCAGATTCAGAGCGGTTTGAGCGGTGGCTTCGACCTCATCCCCCAGCCGCTCTTTCATCACCTCCTGCACCAGGCGGTGGACGGAAACCGTCTACTCGCCCTCGCCCCAGTCAAGCAGGGAGACTTCGATAAGCGCCGCCACCGCCTCTCCCTTTTCGATTTCGCTCATCACCTCTTCGGTGATAATATCAAGCGGAATATCATCCGGAGCCAGCAAGGCCAGAAGGCCCATCAGCTTTTCCGCATCCGGGCAGGGGGCGAAGCCTGTCGCCTCATCACCTTCGATTACACGCTCAAGGGCCAGGGTGAAGGTGACCCAGACGGGGGGGTACTATATACTTAACAAAAGCGAGAAATTCGTCTAATGTGCAAGCGACAGGCCAGCGCAGATATAGAGATTACTCCTCAGATGATTGAGGTGGCGAGCGCTTGGCTTGTTGAAAACAGAGATATGATTGAGTCGGGTGGAAATGGAGATTTGCCAGATTTAGTCGGTAAGATTTTGAGTTTAATCATTGTCCCACAAGTTGATGGTTTCGTGTAATTCAAGATAGCAGTGCGTAGTTGTTAGATACATATCCAATTTTGCTTTCGTGCCTAGGTTTGCGGTCACTGACAATCCCATGGGGTGACTGAGATCACAAATTTCGTGGATGGCAAATTCCATCTGTTGCTCAAGGACATTCCAAGCGATAATAAAACGTCCTAATGCGGCTTCGAGATCAGTGTTCGGTTTCGGCCAGGTTGAATTATTGAATGGGCGTTTCATGTCAGGCACTCGAAAAGATCAAAAAAAAGTTTCAGACGAAGACGCCTCTCGGCAGCGAGACGCTGGCTTGAAGCGGCTGTTAAACACCCCGCCCAAGCCTTTCACGCCGAAGAAGAGTAAGCGGACTTCCAGAACGGAGAAGAAATGAAGAAAACAATCATTCACTGCCTGGCTAAATGCTTAGGGCTCTCCATTAAGATCAACGGAGAGCCCCTTGGTATCAAGAATTCAGTTTTTTCTTCAGGTTCTGGTCACTGCACAGAACCTTTTGCCACGCCGCCTGTCCGGTCAGTTTAGCAACAAATAGGCCATCGTCTGAATCGATATAATCAAGAAGATCGTCCCTAATGTTTTTTGACTCATTGTCATTAGTGCTGACAACGTAACCAGATTCAACGATACGTAATGCATCCCAATCTGACAACCGAGCGTATAGACGAGAATAGTCGCGTTGAGGATTTCTAAGGTCGTAACTTAAAACAAAAACAGCCATGCGGCCCTCCTTCAGTGGAGAAAAAAAGCCGGTCTTGACTGCCTAGGTGAAATCATGAAATGATTCACTTGCTTGGAAATTGATTCCCGTTGCCGGCTTACAAAGCGGCGGGATACGAGGCTGTGCAGATCTTGAACATCTGCACAGCCTACTTATTCTCGAATTTGAAAAATATCAACACCATTGTTTTGTGGGTAAGTGATTCATTTTGCTTGCTTTTTTCGAGAATCACCCTTAGTTTTCCGCCATCTGATGAAACGTCTGACATTCTGTTTAATCGTCTTTGATTTAGTCATGCCGCCGATATGTCAGGCGCTTACCCTCAGCTCCTCTGATCGCCGCATCTGCACGGGCGGTATCGTCGATGCCCAGCGATGAACGGTTATTCCAGCGGAATGCAAACTCGTTTACATATCTTTGCAGGTGCTGCTCACTGACGGTATGAAATGAGCCGTATGTGCCGCGCTTCAGGATGGCGAAAAAGCTTTCAGCCGTGTTTGAATGAGCGAAGCCACCAAGTCGAACATATTCGCCCTTGGAGTGATTGACGGAGCTATGTCCGGCGAACTCTCTACCAATGCCTTTGTATGCGGGTGCGTCATCAGTAGCCAAATGAGACTTGCGGCTTGCTTGCGTAACCAGAACGTTTCTGAGCGTCTTGGCGGTTACGTCAGCCACATGTTTGGCGCGAACTTCGCCGCCACGTTCGACCAATGCGACAACAGCGTGTTTCTTAGGGATCGGTTTTGATTTGTGGACATTGCGGGCCTTTCCGCCGACGAATGTCTCATCGGCCTCAACGACTTTGTTCTCGCCGCCAACGGGTCCGGCATCCTTCGATGGAGCCATGGCTTCACGGATGCGCATAGCCATAAAATATGCCGTTTTATAAGTCAGGCCAAGCTGGCGATGTAGCTGATGAGCAGACACGCCTTTTTTGGCGCTGGCCATCAGGTGGAAGCCAAGCACCCATTTGGTTAGAGGAATGCGCGAGCGTTCCATTACGGTATCAACGGTAACGGTGAACTGCTTTTTGCAAGCGTTGCAGTAATAGAGGCCCTTCCGCGCCGGGCGGTGTTTCTTGCCCTCTGGCAGTGGTTTTCTGGGCTTGCGAGTCTTGCGTCTAACCTTGGCTATCTCGTCGCCACGGGCGCAGCAATGCGGGCACACGGGACCATCAGGCCAGCGTAGTTTCTCGAGGTGTTCGCGGGCCTTATCAAGATCATGAAAGATAGGTTTTGTTAGATCAGTCATTACTCAAACTCCTAAGTGACTGACTTATATATGGGAATGGGCCCTGCTTTTGTCAAGTATATAATTCCCAGACGGGGTCGCGCCGTTTGCCCAACGCCCCGCGCGGGGCTTTCTGTAAAAGCTCGCTCTGGCGGGCGATATAATCAGCAAAGCTCATGGAGCGCACACCGCGCAGATAGGCGACGGCCTGCTCCAGCGCCAAAGGTAGATCGCCCAGGCTTTCTGCCAGCCGACCGGCCCCATCGTGATCCTCGCGGCCGGTGGTTTCAACCAGGAAATCAATGCTTTCCTTACGGGTAAACAGTCCAAGTTTGAGCTGATCCGCCTCGCCATAGAAATCCGACCAGCGCGAGGTTATAAGAATATGGGCGTTCTCGCGCGGTGTCAGGCCGTCAAGCTGTTCGGGCCGCTCCACATTGTCATAAATCAGCAGCCAGGGCTTTTCGGCCGGGGAATTTTCAATCTGCCGCAGCACATGGGCGGCGGCGCGATCGCGCTCGGCTATATCGCGCAACCCGGCAATCGCCAAAGCATCGGCTCCCAGGTCAATAAGATCGTCGAGCAGGGTCTGGCTGGTTTCCGCCCGTAGCCACCAGACGCCCTTATAGGCATGGCGGTGGCGCCAGCCATATTCAATGGCCAGCATTGTCTTGCCGACACCCCCCAGGCCT
>JAJRZC010000314.1 GCA_024275435.1 Alphaproteobacteria bacterium | reverse complement strand
ATGGGCGATCATACAGGCTCGCTCATAGGGACCTGGCGGGCACCTGTAAGGATTCTTCGGGATGGCCATGACCACCGTTTCGCCGTTGTTCAAGGCTTCAAGCTTTTTTCGTAACAGCTGAGTTTGAGGCCCACCTTGCCAAGCATGGGGCATCACTTGTGAGGCTTCAATTGAATAGCCTTCAATTGATGCATAGTTGATATCAATGCCCGGTGACAGCACCAGCCGGTCATAGGCAATGACCTTGCCACTTTCTAGCGTCACTGTCTTTTTGGAAGAATCAACATCGCTCGCCTTCTCATGGATGAGATTTACGCCCAGCTTGATCAGGCCGTCATATCCATGTTGAAGCGATTCGAAGCTACGAAGGCCGCCGATATAAAGATTTGAAAAGAAGCAAGACGCGTAAATTGTTTTTGGCTCGATTAGAGTTACTTCGAAATCAGGAGCGGCGGCTTTTACTTTGTTTGCCAACGTGGCGCCTCCTGCACCTCCGCCTATAACAACGACTTTTGCTTTTCCCTTCGCAAATGCGAAATTACTGACGTTTGTCGAGCTGACAAGGGCAAGACCAGTTGCTGATCCTAGCAATTTCGTAACTTGCCGTCTGTCATAGTTCGTCATAAGGCGTCCTTTAAGCTCTTGAAACTCTCGCTCTTATCTTTGGTGGTTTCAGGTTTTTTTCTGTCTCGTAGACGATCTTACTCTAATGCTGGACGCAGCCAAACCCAATCAAAAGAAGATACTGTTTTGGCCATTGATAAAGGCTATATGTTACCAAATGAAGTCAAAAAGAACCACTCATGCTCTTTGGTTGTAGGTGCTAATTAGAGAGTGTAGTACCATTACTCGCTTGTCTGGAAAAGTATGAGACAAAAATTCTCAGCGTTGATTTTGAATCGTAGAAGCTTTGTTGTTTCTTCGAGCAAGGCTGCGTTGCTTTTGGGTTTCGTTAATCCTACGGGTGGGGCTTTAGCGGGTGAAGATGCTCAGGAGTCTTCGCAATTTCTCAAAAGCTATCGAGAACTGGTTGGATCCTTGCAACCAGTTCGTGATCTTATCACGTTGACCCTTCCTGATTTCTTCGACAACGGACATGCGGTGCCGTTCACCATAAGCGTGGATAGCCCGATGACGGAGTCGTCCTTTATTTCAACTATTCATATGGTTTCAACTGCCAACCCTGTTGCAAAGGTGGCGTCTTTCTATCTCACGCCAGCTTGTGGTGAGGCAACCATCTCTGGTCGTTTTCGATTGGCAAAATCACAAGATGTTTATGTTCTGGCCGAGCGCAACGACGGCTCGTTGTATGTGGCCAGCCAGTTTGTGCAAGTTGCCATTGGGGGATGTAGTTGATGAAAGAACCGGCGCAATGAAAAACCCGCGTGCAAAAATCATCCCCGCCACTCCTCGCGTCGGCGATGTGGTTGAGGTCAAGACGCTCATAACCCATGTCATGGAGACCGGATCGCGCAGGGATGGTTCTGGAAGACTTGTGCCACGTCATATCATTGCAAAATTCAGCGCTGAATTTGACGGACGCGTATTCTTTTCAGCGGATTTCAACCCCGGAATTTCTGCCAATCCATATCTTTCCTTCAAGATGCGTATCACGGGGCCTGGCATGCTCAATTTGACCTGGATCGAGGACGGCGGACAAAAGGCGGTGTTAAAAGTGCCGGTGAAAGTAGCTTGACAACGCTTGGATGGCGTCATTCAACTTGTCGAAATACGCTTTTACCGTTACGCCAATATTCAATAGTGATCACCTTTAAGCATGGTCAGATTGATAATCATTCCCGGCGAAGGATGGAGGAACACGTGGCTGAAGATCCGATCGTAGCCCAGAAAGGGCCCTATCAAGTGGAGCTGGAAGAAGGCAAAACTTATTTTTATTGCCGGTGTGGTCGGTCGGCCAAACAGCCATTTTGTGATGGTGCCCACAAGGATACTGGGATCGAACCCTTAAAGTTTGTCGCTGATGTCACTGGCACGCAAAATTTATGCGGCTGCAAAGATACTGATGACGAACCATGGTGCGATGGTTCGCATAACATGGTCTGAAAGCTGTCAATCCTGATTTTTTAACATCTTTGACGTCTCAGTATGTTGGTGCGCTGGCTTTTCACCTGATTTTCTGGAAGAAGTTTGACCTATCAGGGCGCCTCTCGCTTTCTAGCGATTGGGGTTTTGCTGGTGGATAAGCAGATTAATTTCCAGTGTGTCAAAGTTCATCGGCGGACTTGCTGGAGCGTGCTTGCGCCATTAACGTGCCCTTTGTATTTATTCAGGTCGTTCACAACTGACGCTTTTTGCGTCTAGTGGTGCAAAGCCTTTTCAAAGGGAACAATCATGAGCCGCTGCTTTAACCAGTTGTTACTCACGCTTGCTGTCGTGCTGTTTGCGATATCTGGAGGAAGGAGTGCTTCGGCGCAAACCCTTGATGAAGCGATCAATGCCAACTTCGGGGCGCTCACAGAGCCATTTGTTAATTTTATCTTTTCTCCATTTCCCTACACCGACATCCCCTGGATATTGATGTGGCTCGTCATTGCGGCTGCTGTTTTTACTTTCTATTTTGGTTTTATCCAGTTTCGGGCTTTTGGCCTGGCGATCGATCATGTCAGAGGCAAGTATTCCAGCCCAGACGATCCAGGTGAAGTGAGCCATTTCCAGGCCCTTTCTACGGCGCTGTCTGGCACAGTGGGCCTTGGTAACATTGCCGGTGTGGCTGTTGCCGTTTCCATAGGGGGGCCTGGGGCTACATTCTGGATGATTCTCGCCGGACTCATGGGCATGGCGACCAAATTTACGGAATGCACGCTTGGCGTAAAATACCGTGATGTTCATGAAGACGGAACAGTCTCG
Organism: Alphaproteobacteria bacterium; assembly: GCA_024275435.1. Taxonomy (GTDB): domain Bacteria; phylum Pseudomonadota; class Alphaproteobacteria; order Rhizobiales; family Hyphomicrobiaceae; genus JAJRZC01. Next base: position 3,466 of record JAJRZC010000314.1, on the reverse strand, counting down.
GGTGGCCCGATGTATTACCTCTCCAAGGGTTTGGCTGAAAAGGGTATGGAGAGTTTTGGACGGGTTCTGGCTGTGTTGTTTGCGATTTTCTGTGTCTTAGGCGCGCTGGGCGCGGGCAACATGTTTCAGGCCAATCAGGTTCACGCCCAGATGGTTGCGATTACAGGTGGGGCTTCGCAAAGCGCGCTAAATGATTACGGATGGGCCACCGGTCTCGTATTATCTCTTGCTTTATTCTTGGTGATCGTTGGTGGGATCAAGTGGATTGCACGGGTCGCAGAAGCCGTAGTCCCGTTCATGGCTGCGATATATCTTTTCACGGCTGCTGTTATTCTTGTGATGCATTACGATAAAATCGGTTGGGCTTTTGGGCAAATATTTATGGGTGCATTCACGGGACTTGGCATTGCCGGGGGCATTGTAGGTGCTTTGATTCAAGGTTTCAAAAGAGCTGCGTTTTCCAATGAAGCAGGTTTTGGTTCGGCGGCCATTGCACACTCTGCAGTGCGCACCAAGGAACCTATTACGGAAGGCTTTGTGTCGCTTCTGGAACCTTTCATCGATACTGTTGTCATTTGCACCATGACGGCGCTTGTCATCGTTATAACGGGGGTTTTGCATACCGACCCACAGACGGGTCTTTATGTCTGGAATGCTGAAGTTGGACGGATCGCAACGACAGAAAACCTAAGTGGTGTTGAGTTAACTTCAGCGGCTTTTGGGGAAGTGTTTAATTGGTTCCCTTATGTTCTGGCTCTTGCTGTCACCCTGTTTGCCTTTTCGACCATGATGGCTTGGTCTTATTATGGGATGAAAGCCTGGACCTATCTGTTCGGAGAGGGACGAACGCGAGAACTTACCTTCAAGATCATGTTTTGCTTGTTCATCATCGTTGGTGCGGCCATGGAGCTTGATGCGGTCATCAACTTTGCGGACGCCTCGGTGTTTTCCATGGCTCTGTTTAATATCATCGGGCTTTACATTTTGATGCCAGTTGTCAAAGGGGAACTCGCTTCTTATTTGGCGCGCCTTGAGAGTGGTGAAATTCGTAAGAATACCAACTAGGCAAGCAACACTCGCTGAATTTTCTTTATGGCGTGCTTTATGGATCGAATCCTATCATCGTTTCTGGCGCTCTTGTTGTTTCTGGGAGCATGGGGTGGTGGATCCTGCGTCCTTGTCGCTGGCAATGAGCGACCCGAGAAAAAGGTGAATCGCAAACAATCAGGTGGTTTGATTCTGGCTGTTGTGGGGCCGCGCTCCGGTATCTATGCATATCGTTTTGATGAAATCCTGCTTGGTGTTTCTGAGGGTTTACGCCAACTCGGCGGTCAACTTCCGGTTCAGATTTTATCTTTTGATGATACTTGCAATGCCAAAGGTGGAAGAGCCGCAGCTTTGAAGATCGCTGCATCGGGTGCCGATGTGGTTATCGGGCATCCCTGCCCTTCGGCAGCAAATACCGCCTATGACGTCTATCAAAAATCAGGGATTATCAGTTTTTTTCTTGGACATCGGCATGGAAAAGATTTCGTTCGCGTCCCTTTAGAGCAAAGATTTGTCTTTCAAATCTTGCGGAGCCAGCAACGCTCAAGCGATTTGATCGCTCAAAGTCTTGTCTCATTGGCGGGTGGAAAACAGGTCGCGCTTATTCATGATAAAACTGTTTTTTCGCGGGACCTTTCTAGTCAGATTGAAGAGTTTCTGCGTCCCACGGGTGGGTTTGCACCTAAAATCATAGGGATAGATGGCGCCAAAAAAGATTATAGATCCGTGGTGGCCAAGCTCATCGAAGCGGATGTCGGTGCCGTCCATTTTTCAGGTTTTGAACCTGAGGCGCGCATTTTTCTTGAAAACCTCATGTCAAGCCAGGGCTCTTTGACCTTTCTAGGTGCTGAAACACTGGTCACGCCATCTTTTTTGAAATTTGTTGATCAGATCTTGGGGGGGCAAAATTCGGTTGCGGATTTCGTCTCTCAGTCCAGTGGAATATCTATCGGATTGAGTGTTCCATTTACTTCGCAATCCTTGAAGACGTTTGCCAACGCCAAAACTTCAGGAGGGTTTCAAGCCACGTTTCGCGCTGCTGGTTTGGTAAATGATGCTAAAACTGCCGTACAGATTTGGTTGGCGTCTTTTGAAAAAAATGCTGAGCGAAGCTTGCTAAAATCTGTCGAAGCCATCTCGCGGAGGCGCTTCCAGACAATATCCGGGCCGATCACATTTCACGAGAATGGATTAGCTGAACGAGCTTCCACAGGCTTGGTAATGTTTCGAAAGGGGCGGTGGGATCCGTTTGAGCCGAAGGAATAATGGAGCTTGGGGCTGAAGCGGGTTTAGAGATGAAGGCTCTTTACAGCGAAGCGTAGACACGCGCTCTTCACTAGAAATAGGTTCGGAGGGAGAGATAAAGTCTCACAATAATTTATAAACGGATCCATTGTCTGATCCGCTATTCGCGGTCAGAATGGGTATTCAATCCGTGTCAGCCCAAGAAAACGCGTTGTTTAGCGACCTTGGGACTCGGCGAGGCATTCCGTCAGTAACGATTTTTCAAGACGACGGAGATCTTCAGGGATCTCCTCTCCAGACTGCTCACACAGTCGGATACGTTCTTGAACCATCGCATAACAGACCCGAGGGTCTTCAAGATCGTCGAGACGATCGTTTACCTCTTCGATCTCGTGCAGGACCTCTTCGCTCATCCCGCTTTCCTTTCACCTGAACGTTCCGTCGACATCTAGCAATAACCTTCACGCTTGCCGACGTTCATCCAACCATTAAATGGCTGCGGTACCTAATACCTTATGAATGCCGTCTCATAAGACAAGTATAAGCTTTTATGTTGGTGATTATCCGTTGCCTTGAATCAACACATATATTGGGTGCTTTCACCAGCATTCAAGAGTTGCTTATCACTCTCAAAAATCCTTATATTTTGGCGCTATAGTGACAAAAATTGTGGTTCATTGTTGTTTCGGTCGTAACTTCTTCCCGCCCCTTCTTTCATGGGTCATGCTCTTGTGCGACAAGTGATCGCGGTCTCGTTTTTCCACTGCGATACTTTCTCAATGCTTAGCAAGTTGCATGGCAAGGCTTTTCATCAATTGACAGATTATTGCGTCGCAAAATGTTTGTCGCCTTGAGAATCGTCTGATACGGCTCGGCCATTCAAGGCGTATGGGGCTCACTGGTACGCATTCGCACAATCTGTTCAGCGAGAGAGGCAGCTATGATTCCACGCTATTCCCGGCCGGAAATGACAAAAATCTGGGAACCGCAAACCCGGTTCCGGATTTGGTTTGAAATTGAGGCTCATGCCGCTGCTGCTATGGCTGAGCTAGGCGTGATACCCCAGGAAGCTGCCAAGACCATCTGGGAAAAAGGCTCAAAAGCTGAATTTGATGTGGCGAAGATTGATGAGATCGAAAAAGTCACAAAACATGACGTTATTGCGTTTTTGACT
>JAJRZC010000313.1 GCA_024275435.1 Alphaproteobacteria bacterium | reverse complement strand
TGAGTTTCGCATTCAACCCCTTAAGCTCTTCAATATCAAACCGGCCGGGAGATAAGGATATTTTACTTGGATCGAACATCTCGACAAGTTCGCTCATATCCTGATGCGGTTCGATGGCATAAGATGTACCTATCAAGGCAGCATGCGAAGCCACAGCCATCGCCTCTAAATGTTCCTCACGCAACTGTTGGATTGAGAGCGCACCAAGGCGTTTGGACAACGCAGAACCATCAGCAGAAACCAGCAGACTGTGATGCCCAAAAACAGGCGGTTCGGCCCCAAGCGTCTCGAATAAGTCAACCTGAACACCCGTGTTGGTGATGTGATCATCGCCGCGCAGAATGTGCGTGATACCCAGGTCAATATCATCGATCACACTGGTCAGCGTATAAAGGTAGGTTCCATCTTCCCGGATCAAGACAGGATCCGATAACGAACCAAGGTCCACCGTCTGATCACCACGAACCATGTCGTTCCAAGATATAATGGTTGGTTGCGGCGTAATTTCATCATGGCGTTCATGATCGGTATTGTTCAAAAGAAACCGCCAATGAGGTTTTCGCCCCGACGCTTCAAGAGCCTCACGCTCATCATCATCAAGCTTCAAAGATGCACGATCGTAGATCGGCGGCAAACCACGTGCCAATTGGCGTCGACGACGCCGGTCCAATTCATCGGGCGTTTCATAACAGGCGTAAAGCCGCCCGGAGCTTTTCAGTTCTTCAACAACCTTGTCATAGCGCTCTGAGCGCGTTGACTGTTGCGCCTCCCTGTCCCAATCGAGCCCAAGCCAGGACATATCACGCCGTATCGCCTCGATATATTCCGGCTTGCTTCGGACCAAATCCGTATCATCGAACCGAAGCAGCATGTTACCACCATGCTTGCGGGCAAAAAGCCAGTTCAAAATAGCTGTACGGATATTGCCAATATGGAGAAGCCCGGTCGGGCTAGGGGCAAAACGAACGGATACGGTCATGGAAATCTCTGCTTGAAAGGAACAAGACAATTAGCCGAGCAACCTAGTGCGCTTATTCAAAGGTGTGAAGTGGTATTTGTCTTTTCCACCAAACATGGAAATGTACTTAAACCCGAGAAATTCCACGCGCTTCAAGCAACTTCACAAGCTCCCAGATGTGCTCAAGGTCCGCACAGGTGAACTCGATCGGCTCCCCATTGCGGCTGTATAATGTGAGTTTATGGTAACGCACCCCACTGGGGCGGATAAGCTCAACCAGACAGGCAACGCCAAAAACCATAAACAAAACCACGGCAATGAGAAAGTTCTCACGCCACCCAAACGCCATGACCCCCACAAGAAAAACCGCAGCTAGGTTCAACAACACCCCAGCGGCGACAAGCATTCCGTCAAAATCCTGTTCAAGCACGTCTTCAAATGAGTAGGACACAAGCGATGACATCAACACTTTCGAGTCCCCAAGCACCAGCTCCTCTTCCTGAGAAGGTGGCAGTTCAGAGCCTTCAACCAACCTTTTGCCATTCGCTCCAGTTTCCACAAACGCAACAGGATACGGTGAGAGCCTCCACATGGGATGTCGTGAGTTGAACGTGAAGCTATTATTGTCCATGAAACCGATTTGATTGTGAGTTAATGTATCAAGATCATATGTAAAGCGTTCTTTTCATAACCTTCCGAAAAGAAGCAACAAAAAGAAACCCTAGAAACAATAAACCAGGATCGGTTGTCGATAGTTAAGGCAACCACACTGTAGAAAGGCTGTCTCAATTATCGCCCAGAACCCTTGGCAACTGCCTAACTCTTTTTAGACACACCCTAAAATGAATTAGCACACATATATTCTCACAAACTATTTTATTTTCTCTTCATCCACCTGGTCCCGAAAACCATTGGTAATGGGATAGCGCCTATCGCGACCAAAATTCTTTGATGAAATCTTAACACCTGGCGCAGATTGACGCCGCTTGTATTCTGAAATGTATAAAAGATGTTCAATCCTGCGCACCATTTCCCGGTCATGACCGCGCGCCACAATGTCTGAAAGAGACATTTCCTTCTCCACGAGACACGACAGAATATCATCCAGAATATCATAAGGCGGCAGACTGTCTTGGTCCCTCTGGTCTTCCCGCAATTCCGCACTTGGTGCCTTGGTGAGAATCCGTTCCGGGATCACCACGCCTTCAGGTCCCATTCCAAACCGCGGCACATGAGAGTTGCGCCATCTGGAAATGCGAAAAACTTCGGTTTTATAAAGGTCCTTGATGGGATTGAACCCCCCGTTCATATCTCCATAAAGCGTGGCGTAACCAACAGACATTTCCGACTTATTACCCGTCGTAACGACCATCGATCCAAATTTATTCGATAGCGCCATCAATATAGTGCCACGTGCCCGGCTTTGAATATTTTCCTCAGTAACGCCAGACTCGCTATTTTCAAACATCTCGGCAAGTGCCGTTTCAAAGCCAGAAATAACCGGCGTAATATCAATCAAATCATAGCGCACCCCAAGCGCATCAGCACAAGCTTGAGCATCCTCCAAGCTCTCCTTTGATGTGTACTTGTAAGGCAGCATCACACAATGCACACGCTCATGCCCCAGCGCATCAACACACATCGCCGCCACAAGAGCTGAATCAATCCCACCCGACAGCCCCAGAACAACACTCTTAAATCCGTTCTTGTTGACGTAGTCGCGCAAACCGACAACACAAGCCAGATAAGCAGCCTCATCACCCTCTTGCGAAAGCAAACGCTCTCCGCGCTCACATACCCACCCGCTATCATTCTTGGACCATGATGTCAGCACGACATCTTCTTCCCATGCACCAAGCTGCAAGGCCAAGCTCCGGTCGTTATTCAGTACGAAAGAAGCCCCATCAAACACCAGCTCATCTTGTCCGCCCACCTGATTGATGTACATCAGCGGAAGTCCGGATTCGGTAACGCGTGAGACGGCAATATTCAAACGCAAGTCTGTTTTCGACCAGTCAAACGGCGACCCATTGGGAACCAGCAGCAGTTCTGCCCCGCATTCAGACAAGCACTCCACAACATCCTCTTGCCAGATATCCTCGCAGATAGGCACACCGATACGAACACCGCGAAATTCAATGGGACCAGGCATAGGTCCTTCATCGAAAACGCGTTTTTCATCAAACACACCATAATTTGGCAAATGCACTTTCCGAAAAACCGCTTGCACTTGCCCCTTGTCTATTAAAACAACAGCATTAAAAAGCCCCTGTTCCTCGGGCCAAATCGTGCCAACAAGAACACCTGGACCACCATCATCACCAAAGTACTTGGCCAAATTCTCCACCGCCAAACGCGATTGTTCTTGAAACGACGACTTTAAAACCAAGTCTTCCGGTGGATATCCCGTGATGAACAACTCGGGAAACACAACCAGGTCGGCGCCCATTTTCAAGGCGCGTTCACGCGCAGCTCTCACCTTGGCAACATTTCCGGAAATATCGCCGACCGTCGGATTCAATTGGGCAAGTGCAATTTTCAAGGTGATGGACAACCGTATCTTTAAAGTGGGAGTAAAGCGTGAGTCATAGGATCGTTGGCGGGCATCACCCACTATAAAAAACCATAACTAGGCTTTGGGGTGCCAATCCAGCAGCTCCTCGGCATTTTCTTGTGAACGAACCTTATGAACAACGCCATCACGCATGACATATGTCCACTCCATGGCCCGAGAGCTGGCCAATTCCTCCGGAGTGATGGCCTCTAAAATATCCTCAAACCCGGCGACAAAGTCCCACATGATCTCAAACTGCTCCGCTTCCGAGAATTGATTCCAATCCTTTGGTAGAAATCGCTTCAACTCGCCCTGCATCACCACCTCGGAAATCCGGCGTGGTTCAAGTTTACCCGTACTAATCAGCTCGCACACCGCATCAATATACCCAAGCTGTACAAGCCCCGAACAGATGAAGGAATTTGGCGGTTGCCAACTTCCTTTGCGTCGGCCCTGAATAGCCTTTCGCGCCCCAAAAATGCGGCTGCGAACGCCAAATGAAAAGAAGTTGAAAAAGGAAAGACCAATCGCCGCCGCCGTCGCGTAGGAATAGGTTGATTTGATGGAATTGAGCATCCGCCCGCGCACCAGCGAACGCACATCCTCATCGCACCAGTCACCGTTAATTCGCCGAAAACCAACAACCATTCGTTGCCCGGAAAGATAATCCGCAAGATTGGAAAGATCGACCCCCTTCGACGCGCTCTCGATGACGAACGTATTGTTAAACCCCTTCTCCCGATGAGGGACCAGAAAAACTAACGAAGCATGAGAAAAAGAACTGCGCGTTGCCCACCGTATCAGCCAGGAACTGAAACTGCGGTGTTTACGTGTCAAAATCACATCGGAACGATAGAGATAGGGCCCCTTGAGAAACTGCTCAACGGACATGGGCCAACTCTCAGGAACTGTTTCCGAATCTAGCGCAGAACCAGTATTTCCATTTCCCTGTGTTTCCATGACAAAACCATCCCCTGTAGAGCGATTGATTCAGCTGTCTCCAAAACCTTGATCCAACGATTTTGTCGACACGAAGGATCAAAGCTATTTTGGAAATGATGTAAACACAAACAAGTCTTCGCCCAACGCGATGAAACAGAACCTATCTGGTATTACCCGAGCGCGCCTCCTGCTCCGCCTTCATCTGCTCAGCCACCAGGAACGCTAACTCCAGCGACTGATCTGCATTCAAGCGAGGATCACAATGAGTGTGATACCGGTCTTTTAACTCTTCATCGGAAACCTTGAAAGCCCCGCCGGTACATTCCGTTACATTCTTACCGGTCATCTCCACATGAATACCGCCAGCATGCGTTCCCTCAGCGCGATGCACTTCGAAAAAGGCTTTCACCTCTTCAAGAATACGATCAAAGGGTCGCGTCTTGTAGCCTGAGCTGGAAGAGATGGTATTGCCATGCATAGGATCACAAGACCAAACGACTTTTCGCCCTTCACGCTCAACGGCTTTCACGAGTTTTGGCAGATGATCAAAAACCTTTTCTGCACCAAACCTGCAAATCAACGTCATTCTGCCTGGCTCATTCTCCGGATTGAGGATATCAAGCAGTTCCAATAACCCACTTTCATCAAGCGTAGGTCCGCACTTCAAGCCCAAAGGATTTTGCACACCGCGGCAGAATTCAACATGCGCATGATCAGGTTGACGCGTCCGGTCACCAATCCAGAGCATATGCCCAGAAGTCGCAAGCCATTCGCCTGGCGAAGTTGAATCTTCCCGTGTCAGCGCCTGCTCATAACCAAGCAGCAGCGCTTCATGACTGGTGTAAATTGTCGTTTCGCGCAACTGCGGTGTATTTTCCGGTGTAATGCCACAAGCGCGCATGAATGCCAAAGCATCAGTCAGCCTGTTGGCAAGCTTCTGATAGCTGTGGGCACCCGGCGCTTCCTTGACGAAATCCAAATTCCACTGCTGAACACGCTCGAGATCGGCAAAACCACCCGTGGCAAAAGCACGGATCAAATTCAAAGTGGCCGCTGACTGCCGGTAGGCTTCAAGCAAACGTTTCGGATCTGGAATACGATCTTCCGAAGTAAATTCGGTACTGTTGACAATATCACCGCGATAACTTGGCAGTTCCTGACCATCTTTTTTCTCAACCGGGCTTGAACGTGGTTTGGCAAACTGCCCCGCAATACGACCAACTTTTACAACAGGACTCTTACCCGCAAAGCCAAGCACCACAGCCATCTGCAAGAAGACCTTGACGAAGTCCCTTATATTATCGGCAGAGTGTTCCTTGAAGCTTTCCGCGCAATCGCCACCTTGCAGCAAGAATGCGTTCCCCTCGCACACATTGGCCAGCTTCTTTTTCAACTCACGCGCTTCACCCGCAAACACCAGTGGTGGAAACTTCGAAAGTTTTTCGTAAACATCGCGAAGTGCCTTTTGATCAGGATACGAGGGTACCTGAACGATGCTTTTTGTCTGCCAGCTCTCCCGGGACCAAGGTGCCCCCATTCTCACTACTCCAATTTCAAATGGGTGCCCGAATGAGCACCCAATCCGCCAAAATCATGAAGATATCCATCACAAATAGTCTTAACTGAGAATTCTGGAATTCTCAGGCCATCTGGCCAAGCTCTTCAGTTATCAACCGGGCTTATAGGACATCCCATCGCTTCGCACCAGCTACTCGAGAAATCTCATTTGGGCTGGAAGCTTGTCGTTACCTATGCCAGCCTGAAAACCGATCCAACCCCAATTTCATCGGCAAAACCATAATGTTGGGTTGTAAGGCCCTTTAAAACGCAACCCATAACGCCGCACGCTCGAAAATACGAAGCATAACAAGGTCTCACAAATGACGCCCAAGGAACCCTCTCTTACATTCGGAATTGAAGAAGAATACCATCTCGTCGATATTGAGACACGCGACCTCCGCCAAGCCCCACAAGAGCTTATGGATGCCTGTGAAAAGGCCCTGGGCGAGCAGGTCAGCCCGGAGTTCTTCCGTTCACAAATTGAAATTGGTACGCACGTTCTCACCAACTTTAAAGATGCTAGAGCAGAACTGGGCCGTTTGAGAAAAACCATATCCGACACGTGCCGCCAATTCGGCGTCGCCCCCATAGCGGCCTCCACCCACCCCTTCGCCAAAAAACACAGCCTCCAGACAACCCAAAAGGAACGCTATCAGGAATTGGCACGTGACTTCGGAGGCGTGGGAAGACGCCTCGCCATCTGTGGCATGCACGTCCATGCCGGCATCGAGGACCCCGAGTTGCGTATCGACCTGATGAACCAGGCCAGATACTTCCTGCCACATTTTCTAATGTTATCGACCTCCTCCCCCATGTGGGAAGGTGATGACACCGGGCTTCGCAGTTACAGATTGGCGATCTTTCACGGCTTACCGCGCACCGGACTGCCGCAACGCTTCTCTAGTTATGACGAATTCATGCGCACCGTAAGTGTGCTCATCGACAACAATATAATCGAAGACGCAAGCAAGGTCTGGTGGGACCTGAGGCCCTCGACACGCTTTCCCACCTTGGAAATGCGCATAACAGACGTGACACCACGCATTGATGATGCTCTTTCAATCGCGGCACTTTATCTATGCGTGCTGCGAATGCTTTATCGCCGTAGAAAACAAAACCTGACCTGGCGCCCCTACCCCGCGTTCTTGATCGAGGAAAACCGCTGGCGCGCCCAACGCTATGCCGTTTCCGATCGCCTTATAGATTTAGGCAAAGGAGAACTCATTGCCTTTGCAAATCTCATCAAGGAACTTGTTGAACTTGTTGCTGAAGACGCGCAAGCCCTGAACTGCACCCAGGAAGTGGCCCACACACTCAGAATCGTGGAAGAAGGAACCAGCGCCGATCGCCAGATCGCAACCCTTCAAGCACGCCTTCAGGCCGGTGACACAATCGAAGATGCGCAAAAAGCCGTTGTCGATCACCTCATCACTGAAACCATCTCCGGAATTTAAGGTCTCTCAAAATGCAAAGTGCGCCAGCGCAAGGACAAATTTCCCTATGACAAACAAACTCAACGAGCGCGGTTCATCTGTGCTTCGATCGTAATAAAGATCTCATCGGAAACAAAGGGAATGGCCCGGTCAAGCTCCCACGCAGATCGCAAAATACGCCCTTCAAGGGAAACACCCAGAACTTGCACCCCCGTATACGAAGGGTTGATTTTTGCCATCGGGTGTTCGCCAGAAAAATTTAAAATCGCCTGAAACTCCACCGGCTTGGTAATTCCGTTGATGGTAAGATCACCAGAGATTATTCCATTCTTAGCATTGGTCATCCGCATGCCTGTACTTACAAAACGTATGGTAGGAAAACGTTCTGTATCGAAAAAATCTCCACTGTGAACCAGCAATTGATCCAAGCGGGAAACGCCAGTATCCAAACTGGCAACCATAACCTGAACGTCGGCCTTCAAATCCAGGGGACTGATCGGGTCATAGGAAACCCGCCCGATGATATCGCGAAACTCGCCCGACTGGCGCGTAACACCAAGATAATCCCAACGAAACCGAACCTCGCTGTATTCACGATCAATCACGTAGGTTTCACAGCGCGCTTCCCCCTGCCACCAAAAAGATGCAGCGCAAAACATAATACAAGCGGCAACCTGCGACGATGAAAACAACCGAAACATCAACATGCAGATCCCCTTAACCCCATACAATAGATCTTCTAAAGCCCGGCCATCATGCCACCATCAACAGCGATTTCCGCCCCTGTAACATAGGCAGAATCATCACTGGCCAAGAACAGGGCCGGTCCAGCCACATCAAGTCCATCACCGAACCGGCGCATCGCAATTTGGTCGAGTAGCGCTTTACGGATGGCCGGGTTTCTCAAAAAACGGTCCGTCAATGCCGTCTCAATAAAACCGGGAGCAAGTGAATTTACACGGATCCCAAAAGGAGCGTATTCAATGGCAAGTGCCCGCGTCAGTGCAGATACCGCACCCTTTGTCGCAGAATAACCCGCAAGTTGGCGCAATCCACGATGCCCCATGATCGAAGCCACATTGATCAGGGATCCGTTTCCAGCAGCCTTTAATAAGTCAAACCCATCACGAGCAATCCGCACCACCCCGTCCAGATTCACTTCTCGGATCTTGACCCAATCGGCATCCGACAAATGCCGGAAATCAGAACGCACGTTCAGACCGGCATTATTGACCAACACATGGATTTTTGCTTGTTCGGTCGCCACCTTCTGAAACATCGCCGTGACATCCTGACCACGAGACACATCAACCGCCATGGAGCTTGCAGACAACCCCTTAGCGTTTATGTCCTTAGCCGCCGCATCTGCCCCATCACCATTGACATCAGTGACATAAACATGTGCACCTTCGCGCGCAAACTCTTGCGCTATAACCAACCCAATGCCAGCCGCTGCACCCGTCACAACAGCAATTTTTCCACTTAGTCGCTTCATTTTCCCTCGCGCACCGTACTTCTTCAAAACGCACTGCCTGCCGCAGGTCTATCGCGACATGCAAACGCTGGAGTTCAAGTCTCCTCCACCCATGGTGTACTCATGGTCACAAGCTCTTCTGCCGCACTAGGGTGCAAAGCCATTGTCGAGTCAAAATCACGCTTAAGAGCCCCCATCCTCATGGCAATAGCGGCCATTTGAGCAATCTCGCCGGCATCCTCTCCAAGAACATGACATCCGATCACGCGCCCCGAGGCGACATCAACAAGAAGCTTCATGATCATGCGCTCTTCCCGCCCCGATAAAGTTGCCTTCATGGGACGAAATTGCGATTTGTAAACTTCAATTTGTGCGAATTTTTCCCGAGCCTGTTCTTCGGTAAGACCCACTGTTCCAATTTCAGGTGTGGAAAACACCGCCGTCGGGATCATTTCATAATCCACATGACGTTCCATCTTCCCAAATTGCATATCTGCAAAGGCATGCCCCTCGCGAATGGCCACAGGCGTTAGATTGACCCTGTCGCAAACATCCCCAACCGCAAAAATGTTGGAGACCGATGTTCGAAAAGCATCATCAACAAGAATGCGTCCGTTCTGACCAGTCTTGACGCCAACCTCTTCCAAACCGAGGTCCGCAACATTTGGAGAGCGCCCAATAGCGCACATCATCTTGTCCGTTTTCAAGACCTCACCACCAGAAAGTATCAATGAAAGGCCATTTTCCAGGCTCTCAACCTTATCCACGAGTTGGCCAAGAATAACCCGAATACCCTTTTTCTGATAGGCTTCGTTTAAACCACTGCGCATATCCTCATCAAATCCACGAAGAATTTGCTCGCCCCGGTAGACAAGCGTCGTATCCACTCCCAGCCCTGCAAAAATTCCTGCAAACTCAACCGCAATATACCCACCACCAACAATAACAATTCTACGTGGCAACGCGTCCAGATCAAATGCCTCATCTGATGTAATGACATCAGAAACACCTGCCACCTCTGGCGGAATATTGGGACGCCCCCCCGTAGCGATTAATATCTTTTCCGCTGTAACCAACTTACCATTGGAAGATAACCGAACCGTATGAGCATCAACCATCTGCGCACGCTCATGAAAAACAGAAACGTTGTGGCGCTCCAAATTACCACGATACAGTCCTTCAAGTCGCGCAATTTCCTTATCCTTTGCAGCGACTAGATATGACCAATCAAACTTTGGATCTGAAACATGCCAACCGAACCCTTGTGCATCCTCAAAAGCTTCAGAAAACCGTGAGGCATAGACAAAAAGTTTTTTCGGCACACAACCACGAATGACACAGGTGCCACCAAAACGGTACTCTTCTGCAATAGCAACTCGCGCCCCATGCGTGGCCGCAATGCGGGCTGCACGCACCCCACCCGATCCCGCACCGATTACAAATAGATCATAATCAATGTTGCTCATTCCATCTCCATAAGCATCTTTAAAAACCACAATCAGCACGACCCTTATGAGACGAGAACATGGCCACCATTATACAAAGTATACAAACGAGAAATGCCTTCCCCTGAAAGCTACCCTTCATCTTCTTCCTGAAGATCTTCCGCTTTGAGCTCTCGGACAGATTGCGTGCCAGCAACGATTGCCATATCTGCAATTCCAATAAACAATCCACTTTCCACAACACCTGGTATCATTTTCAGGGCGTCATCAAGAACTTCCGGATCAGGAATACTTCCAAATGCACAATCAAGAATATAATGCCCCCCATCCGTAACGAAGACCTCCCCACCAGGAGTCTTACGTAAAGATATAGGCCCCAGACATCCAACATCAGCCGCCAGCAGCTCGATCATCGCCTGGGTGGTCGTCAACCCGAACGCAACAACTTCCACTGGCAATGGAAACGCTCCCAGCGTTTCAACGAGTTTCGATTGGTCGGAAATAATGATTAACTGCTCAGAGGCCATCGCAACGATTTTTTCACGAAGCAGTGCGCCCCCACCACCCTTGATAAGGCGTAGTTCAGCGTCAAGCTCATCGGCACCATCCACCGTCAAGTCCAGCACCCGCAAATCATCTAGCCCTGCAAGTGGAATACCAAGCCCACGTGCTTGTTTCTCTGTCACTTCTGAAGTTGGCACGCAAGTAACATTGAGGCCCGACTTGACACGTTCCCCCAGCATGTCGACGAAGTAGGCTGCCGTTGATCCAGTTCCAAGCCCCAGCCTCATTCCATCTTCAACAAAATCCATGGCTCGTGCCGCCGCACTGCGCTTCATTTCATCTGCGTTCATATTCACCACCATAATTAAGTGTTCATGTCCCGCTCATTCATATACGCACAGAAGTACCATAACCAGCACTCAAGAAATGACTGTAGAGGCGACACTCGAAATGCTTCTTACAAACCACCCATCAAGATGTATTTCAACTCGACGAATTCCTCGATCCCATGATGAGATCCTTCTCGCCCAAGGCCGCTCTGCTTGACACCCCCAAAAGGTGAAACCTCCGATGACATCGCGCCTTCGTTTACGGCAACCAGTCCGAACTCCAGCGCTTCAGCTACGCGCCAGACACGGCCTATGTCGCGTGCGTAGAAATAACCAGCAAGTCCAAAATCGGTATCATTGGCCTGCGCTATGACATCCTCTTCAGTATCGAACTTAATCAATGGCGCGACGGGACCAAAAGTTTCTTCCTGCGCGATTGCCATATCTGCATGCACCCCCGTCAGCACTGTCGGCTGAAAGAATGTTCCTCCACGCTTGTGCCTGGATCCTCCAACAAGAACACGTGCACCTTTCTTAAGCGCATCAGAAACATGATATTCAACTTTCAAGACAGCCTGCTCGTTTATGAGCGGTCCAACGTCCACATCAGGCTCAAAACCCGCACCCACCTTTAGCTTTGAAACTTCACGAACCAAGCGCTCACTAAACGCATCGAAAACACCTGACTGAACGTAAACACGGTTGGCACACACGCAAGTCTGACCAGCATTGCGATATTTAGAGACCATCAACCCATTCACTGCTGCAGCAAGATCAGCATCATCAAACACAATAAACGGAGCATTGCCGCCAAGCTCCAATCCCATCTTTTTAACTGTCGAGGCACTCTGGCGCATGAGAATACGTCCCACCTCAGTGGAACCGGTAAACGTAACCATGCGCACCTGAGGATTTGTTGTCAGCTCAACGCCAATCTTTTCGGGATTTGCAGCCGTAAGAATATTTAACACCCCTGGAGGAAACCCCGCCTGCTCGCCAAGTTCCGCCAGCGCCAAAGCAGATAACGGTGTTTCTTCTGCCGGCTTGACGACAACCGTGCAACCTGCCGCAAGCGCCGGAGACACCTTTCTCGTGATCATCGCATGAGGAAAATTCCACGGCGTAATGGCACCAACCACCCCAATGGGCTGCTTGACAACCACAATACGCGTACCCGCCTTGAATTCTGGTATTGTTTCACCACGAACCCGTTTGGCTTGCTCGGCAAAAAATTCGACAAAACTTGCGCCATAGGTGATCTCGGAGCGCGCCTCACTCAATGGCTTACCTTGTTCAAGGCTGAGAATTTGAGCCAACTCTTCTTGATGCGAAATAATGAGATCAAACCACCGCCGCAAAATCTGGCTACGCTCCTTTGCCAGCAGCTTTGACCACGAAGGAAAGGCTGACGAAGCCGCCGCAATGGCCACCTTTGCATCAGTTGCGTCCAAGTCGGGAACTTGCGCAATAATCTCGCCCGTTGCCTTGTTCTTGACCGGCACTTGACCTTTACCGATCCAGCGGCCATCTACATAAGCTTGCCCTTTTACAAGGCTCAAATTCAAATTGTCCATATCACCTTCAGCTTACTTCACTTAGCCCACACCCCACACGAACAGTGTCTCAAACGCTCGAAATTGCATATATACATGACGACACAAATGACGTGCCACCAAACAAATTTCACAAAAAAGACACGACAATCCTCTCCCACACCCAAAAGAATAGTCATAAACCTGAATTGAAGCTGCGAGCCAACCCACAAATTTGAGAAGGCGCTATGAAAGAGGCCACAATAGTTTTCGATCTCGACGGCACACTGGTCGATACGGCTCCCGACTTGATAAACGCCACCAACCATATTTTAACTCATATAAACCAACCCCCAGTTGACAGTCTAACAGCTCGCACATGGATCAGCCATGGAGCACGCTATATGATCAAGCAGGCTCTGAACCACGCGAAGCAAAATCTTGACGAACCCGAGGTTGACGAACTGTTGGATTTGTTTCTGGCTCATTATACCGAAAATATCGCACGCGAAAGCAGACCATTTCCAGGCGTGCTGAATGTCCTGGACCGGCTCCATAATCAAGGGGCACGTCTTTGTGTCTGCACCAACAAGCGCGAGGGTCTTGCCCGTTCCCTGCTGGAAGAACTCAAAATGCTCTCAATGTTTCACGCCCTGGCAGGTCGCGACACACTACCCACCTGCAAGCCGGATGCGGGTCATGTTCTAGGCACCATTGAAATGGCTGGGGGAAACCCCCATCGCGCAATCATGGTGGGAGACAGCAGCAACGACATTGAAGCGGCAAAAGCAGCACACATTCCCTCAATCGCAGTGACATTCGGATACTCAAAACATGCCCCAACCGACCTTGGCGCAGATATCCTCATCGACCACTTTGACAAACTCGAACACAACCTGAAATCGCTTTTAAAAGCATCCACCAAGGAACTCTAAAACCTTTTGAGAAAACCTCTGGCTTCTGCTTCGCGGAACTTTCAATGGAAAACAGCGCTTAAATTTATTATTTGACGTAAATCCAAAATCGCCAGAACACCAACTGATCGTCGGCATTAAACAGCACGCTTAGGCGCAGAGCCGCGCGTTGGGCTAGAATTCGAGACATAATATTCCCAACCCTTTTCTCAAAATAAACCGACAACACGGCTGTATCGTTCCAACAAATTTCACCTGTTGCATGGTCGCAACGTAATTTAACCACTCTCTCATCAACAGGACTTTCAAGGACCCACAGCAAACCAAATAAAGCCAATGTTTTTTTTATCTCTTCCCGGTCGGCACCCACTTCCATAAGACGTTCCAACGTAACCTCAATAAAATCATTTTCAATCCACACACCCGACCACACCCCCTCAAAACATTCCTCCACAAGAGCAAAAACGCCATTGGCTGTGGCGCATCTTGCAAGGTCCTTTTTAAAGGTGCTCAATAACGTCTTTTTGCAAGGCTGGATTTGTTTCCCAGATGAGGATGACGAAAGACCAAGAGACTTCGCCCATAGCTTAATAGCTTTTTCTAATAAAGCAGAAAGTCCCTTTTTCTCCGGTGGAGGCAGGACACGAAAGCTAAGCCGACCTTTTGATTTGGATTTTGATGCACTCGGTCGAAGTGTCAAACGATCACGATGAATACTTTCATTCGCGGGCCCGCCACTTTCAACTTCTAAGATATTTGGATCACCTTGAAGCTCGCCCGAGCGCAGAATAACAACTTTCTTCTGACCACCAGGATAAAACATCGAAATTAAGCTGACGAGCGCAACACACCCTAACAGAACAAGGGAACTAATTCCGACAAAGACAAAATAACAAAACCTGAAAATTGGCCCAAGTACACGCCCCACAGTGGCTCTCAACCAATGTTCAACACGTAACTGCCGATTCCAGGTTATCTGTTTCAATAGCTACATCTGCCTCGTCCGTAGTCTCTACCTCCCACAAGCGGTTATGATCAATGCCTGCAGATCATTAAACCGCTGAGCGAAACCAGACTGCCACTCAGGATTAGCCTTTTTCTTTGCTTCAAAACGTTTTGCGTATTCTTTTTTATCGACCCAGAAATAATAGGCCATTTCTTTGTCCTCGTCACTCAGTCGATCACCACTGATGAGCTTACGTTCACATTCACACGACCTGGGTGGACGTCCCTGCACCATGGTACAGTTATTGTGAGCCGCATCAACAAAGCGCTGGTTGGTAAATTCTGGAGTTTTTGTTTCAGCACGTACTCCGCCCATTCCCAAGCCCACCAGAAACATCACAGCCCACAGAACCGGCAAAGCACCAAACCTGATTGTTCTTTCAAACATTTCTTTCTCATTCTCCCTACCCTACCAACAAAGCTTTCTTATTGCGTAGGAAACTATGGCGTTTTTTGAAATGAATTATGACCTATTTGGTCATTTGTCACGCCCGCAGAAACTGCAATCAAGCATTCCCTGAATGGCGCGCTAACCGATAAACCTACCCGTAGCAATGGAATTTACAAATTAAGGTTCCGTAATTCCATGATTTTTGGCCAAAGATTTCAGCAAAAGACCGGTTAACCCTCGTCTCATGAACCTTGTTAAACCATGCGTGGGAAGAACCGACGATACATTGCAATGGAAGCCGGTAGTATGATCAACTGCGCAACCAGAGACGCAAAAAGACATGCTGCGGAAAGCTGTCCAAATAGCCTCAAAGACGGCAGGTCGGACAAAACAGTAACCCCCAATCCCAGTGCCAGAACAATCGTTGTCACAACCACGGCCGGACCAATATGATGGATCGTGCGCCGCAAAGCTTCCCGCGTATCACCAGCGCGGTCTCCCAGGCGATTCTCTTCCAACCGATAGCGATTCAGAAAGTGAATGGTCGAATCGATAGCCAATGAAAAAGCGACAGTAATGGCAATAATTGAAGCGAACTGCATACCCTCCCCGAAGGCAAACAATAAAGCCCCCGTTGCAAAAATCGGAAATAAAGAGGGCATAATACTAACAACACTCACCATCACTGATCGCAGTGCAAGACCGAGAAAGATGAAAATCACGAACATGTCCCCAAGCAGTCCCCAATTCAACTCTTTGATGAGTGTCGCAGAGTTTCGAGCCGCAATGGCGGGCAGACCTGTCACTGCAAATTCATAACCTTTGTGCTCTTTGCGTAGTGGTTCCAGGGCTTCGTCCAGTAATTCAACAATGGGCAGTATCTCGCTGGCATCAATATCCGGCAGGCGTGCCGTTACCAAAACAGATGAATGATCCTTGCTTATGAAACGGTGGACAAGATGCTTGGGTAAAATTTCAACATAGGACTGCACCGTCTCAACGCTGTCATCTCCGGCTTCTGCCAACCACCGGCGCAAGCTTTCAACGGACCAAACATTGCCAAGACCTGCACGCTCCTCAACAATTTTATGCGCTTTGGCGATCACCTCGAAAGTTTCTTCTTGAAACAGTCTTGATGCTTCCTTGCCTTGTGCATCCTTTCGTTCCGGTAGCCGTATCATGATGTGAACCGGGTTTGCTCCGGTAAGTTTTTTATCCAGTTGAGCCGTGCCTGCCAAAGCCTGTTCTTTATCCGGAACCTGGTCGGCAAGCCTGTAGCGAGGCTCAAGATTCCAATAAGCAGCTCCGGTCGCCACAACGGCAGCAACACCCATCAGCGTAAACAAGATGGGGCGCCCACCCACCGTCACCACAATTGAATCCGTAATCTTTTGCAGCACGCCAACACTGTCGATGTCATTATCATGACCAGACTTCTCAGGAACATCTTCTTTTCGAACGAGTATTGCAGCCAGAGTCGGCACCACAATCGCCACAGCAAGGTACGATATTCCGATTGCCAGAAGTGCCGCTTGCCCAAACGTTCGAATAAGAGCCGACTCCGCCAAAGAGAATGACAGAACCGCGATAGCCGCATTCATCGCTGTCAACAAACACGCCGGAGCGATATCCAACACAGCAGCACGAGCCGCCTCCACATGGTCAACCCCATTCCTCACAGCTCGGCGAATAGCAAACACCAGATGCATAGAATCTGAAAAACCCGAAACAAGAATAAGCGGTGTGATGACATTGATGAAAAGGTTCAACCGATAGTCTAGCGCTCCGACAACCCCAAGCGTCCAAAGGATGGCAATAGCTGGCCCTGCCACAACAATGAGGGTCAGCGATATACGTCGAAAAAACATATAGGCAATGCCAAGACCGGCCAGAAACCCAAGACCGTTATAAATAAGCCGGTCTCGTTCCACAGCATTACGAATTTCAAGTTGCATAACCGGAGCACCGGTAAACTTGTAGCTTAGCCCGGATCCATCAAGCGCACGCGACACCTCTTGGCGAAGTCCGTCGATCACCGCCCTTGAACCCATTTCTCGGACCACATCTCGATCCAGAGACAACACGATCAAAGCAAGCTGACCATCATCGGAAAGGAACTTACCCTTAACAATCTCATTATTTCGCAGCCGCTCAATGACCGCATCGTAGGCTGCACCACTTGGCAGTTCATCTGGCACGATCGGTGCAGCATAGCCATGCTCATCCGGCTTCAGACGCGCAGACAGCATCGAGACAATACCATTCACCCCATCAGCAAGTTGCAGATCAACAACCGCCTCACTAAAAGAACTGAGCGGCCCGGGCTCAAGCAGTTTTTCCCCTTCAACGACAATCAAGACATCATATTCGCTAGATGGAAAAAGCCGATCAATTTCCTCATACTGGCGAAATTCTTTGGTATCGGTTCGAAATAATTCCGAAAGTGAATCATCCACTTGAAGACGCATCACGCCAAGCACAGCAAAAGCCGAAATCAACAGGATCAAAAAAGCTGAAACCCACGGCGCGCGCAACGCAACCAGACCAAGCTTCTCCAACCCAAAAAAAGAGAACCCCCCAACCTTCAGTTCGCTCTCATGTCCGCTTTCAGCCATACCTTTTAACTCTTCTCTGCAGCCACGTTTAAGAATGACAAAATAAGGCCCAAATCAATCACGGCCAAAGAAATTCATGAACGATTCGGCGCAGCAAAGCCTAGCTCGAATAGTTCGCCAGCCATAGAGCCAGTCCCTTTCCTGCCACACTCAGAAAAAACTGTGAACCGAAAGACCCAAATCTTCTCTTATTTACTTGCCAATTCGCAACCAGCTATTTCGGCCCCCAAAGCCGAAAATATGCTAAGGGAAGAAACAGCAAACAAATCTGATATCTGAACAACCACCCAACATCACAAACACACCACTCACAAGGAGACAACACGCATGAACACCGCTCACAAGGTCACAGCAAGCGTGGCCGACATGACTTTGGATGTCACAGGACTAAACTGCCCTATGTCAATCTTGAAAGCAAAGAAAGCCATAAAAAACGTCCCAAGAAACGGAACCTTGGAAGTGATGGCGACCGATCCGCTTGCCGTGCAGGACTTCGAAGCCTTCTCCAAAGCCACAGGCAACCAGATTCTAAAGAGCAGTGAAAAGGACGGCGTATTTTACTTCCTGATTAAGCACACAGCCTAAAAGGTGAAACGCTCGTAACAGCCTACACAAATGCTAATCAGAAACGAAACGCCACAGACAGCTTACGCAGCGTCCGACGATAAATTATGACTTTGCGCCCTTGAAGCTTTTTCCCGCTTCGCTCTTTTTTTCCTGCTATCGCGACCGCGCGTCTTCTTGGCTTGGGCAGCAAGGAGCGAATCCTCACCTTGATTTAGACCCTCATATTCGCGTTCAATAGTCAGGGTGCTTTGTTGTGGCGCAACCTTCGTAGCCAGCATATCAACCTCGGATAAACTTGCGATTCCGCTGTCCGGCTCTAGCGCCAAGCCTCTGAGTTCACGTCGCAAGCGTCCAAGCTCATATTCCGCTGTGCTGACAAGATGCGTAGCATTACATTGCTCAGACTCAACACGCTCAACCGAGCGATGTTGGCCCCTAAGCCATAACGACAAACGCTCGAAGTGAGGAGGAACCTGCAATTTCAGTCTCCAGAATAATTTGTATCGGACAATTTATCCGTGAGTCGTGGGGAAAAGAACAGTCAAACCATTGCATTGATTCTTAAATGTCACACCAGACCATAGGAACAACCCCAAATAATTCCAAATCGACGCGGAAAACCAGGAAAAAAGAAAAGGATAGGCAGCACAATCACACCAAGTCGCGATCACACAACGCATAGGAAATCATCTTGTAAGCGAGTTGCGCCGCTAAAAAATCGCAAGCATGAAGGTTTGGTACAGGTGCCAACTCCACAAGATCAGCTCCGACAATGGAACAATTCTGGCGCACCGCTCTAAGGATCGAAAGGGCCTTGGCATAGCTTAACCCACCCGGTGTGGGCGTACCCGTCGCAGGCATCACGGCCCCATCAAGACCATCAATATCAAATGAAATATAAACCGGGCGCCCTTTCAGTTCCGACACAATCGCATCAATGTCCCAACGTTCCATATCCTTGGCCAGATTCATTGAAATTCTGTCGCGGTTGGTCTCATAGAATGTCGCTTCCTCTTGCGACAAGGCCCGCACACCAAACGACACCAGCGACACGTTTTCAAAATCCAAAACGCGTCGCATGGCACTGGCATGAGAATAGTGCTCGCCCAGATAGCCATCTCTCAGATCTGCGTGTGCATCGATTTGCAAAACAACAAGATCGTCAAACCTCTTGGCAAACGGTCGTATCGCACCGGCGGTAAGTGAATGCTCACCTCCGATGACAAATGGAAAACGCTCTTGCAACAAGACCTGCTCAACGATTTTTTCTAGCTTCTCAAGCGCGCTAGCCAGTCCCCGCGACATATCGACGGGCGGCAGGTCAAGCGTGGCAATTCCAAAGCTGTCGCACGGTTGGCACCAAAATTCATCGTCGAAGAGCTCAAGCTGATGACTGGCCGCAAGAATTGCTTCCGGCCCAAAAGCGGTCCCGCCCCCATAGCTGACACTGGCCTCAAGACCATAAGGAATAATTACGGCGCGCGCATTAGAGGGATTCTTTGCATCGACGCGGTCCGGATCCAGAAAAGCCTGGGATGGCGCAAGATAAGAAAACTCAGGTTCCATTAAGATCCTCGGGTAATATGGTCATCGATCTGATGAGAGCTGGGGGGACAATTTCTGCAAATCAAACCGCAACGTCAGAAGCACGGTCTTCTTCATCCCGTTCAAACATCGACAACATCGGTTCATCGAGCAGTATGGCCTCATCATAAGTGCCATAGCCGTTAAAACCTGTCGCCAGGGCACGGCCATAGGCACCAATATTACAGATCTCGATGTAGTCGCCCTCTTCAATGGACGACGGTAACAGAAATGGGCCCGGCATATGGTCGATGGAATCGCACGTCGGCCCCCACAGCTCAAACCCACTCATCGGGGCATCCGAACCAACATCCCTTGAGATCAGCCGAGCAGGAAACACAAATCCCAAATGAGCGGCATCAAACAACACGCCATACCCACCATCATTGATGAATAGATTCGAGCCACGGCGCGCATCAACACGAACAATCAGGCTTTCAGCTTCCGCCACCAGGACACGCCCCGGCTCGCACATCAACCGCACATCTTCCCGCACCGGGAGATTCTCAAGCTCAGCATCAATGACCGAAATAAATTTCGACAAATCATCGGGAACACTGTTTGGATATCGTGCAGGAAACCCGCCACCGACATCAATACGATCGATCACCACACCCGCCTCGACAATAAGATCATGCAGGGCCTTGAATGCCGACACGAACGCATCAGGTGTCGTCGTTTGGGAACCCACGTGAAAAGTAAGCCCCAAGCTATGGGCAACCTGCCGAGTTTTCACAAGCAGCCGGGCAGCCGACGCACCACTAACGCCAAACTTATGCTCAAGGGGGATAAGCGAATTGATAGCCGGAACAGCCACACGCACAAACAATTGAAGGTCACGCGCCCGACCATCAGGACCGGAAGTCGCCTCAACAATCCGAGCAAGCTCATCCTCGCCATCAAGGGCAAAACTCCGTACACCCAATTCATAAGCCCGCGAAATGGCGCCACGCGACTTAACCGGATGCATGAAATGCAGCTCCGTTCCTGGAATGGTCGCAGCATCCTCAAGTTCCGGCAAAGACGCCACATCGAAATGACGAATCCCCGCACCATAAAGCGCACCCAATAGAAACACCGAACTGTTGGCCTTGTATGCGTAGGCAACGTCACCATCAAAGTTTCTGACAAACCAACGTGCTGCCCGCGCCGCCGCATGCGGTCGCGCACATAACACCGGTCGTTCTGGTTTGCGGTGCAAAATCAGCTCAGATGCCGAGGCGTATTTTTCCATGTCTTAGTGGGCCTCCAAATCAGGCACAATCAATACGAAACGCGGTGTATATGGGCTCACATCCCATGTCGTAAAGTCCAAAGATTTCTTCAAGATAAAGTGTGTTGTGTTCTACAGATGAAAAGTCCGGTGCCACTAGACCTCTAAGATCTGGTATTTCTTCCTTTTTTCCAGAACCTAGGTAACAGCCACATTCAAACCTCAAGATATTATCTGGATAAGTTCCATCCAAAGACCGGTATTCTGCTCAGCCTTCATCAAAAAGCCAACACACCTCTCATCGAGCCACAGTTATTGATATAGCTTCGCGCGCTCGTATAAAAGGTTGTTGCTCCAATGTCAGCCACTTCGGCTGGCGCATATTGCGACGCCTACGCCCCCCGCGCCGATGCCCACGCTGGCGAACCCGCGCCACAGAACCTGTCGCAAAACCATTCTCCACCAATACAATCGTATCATGGATATGATTGCGCCAATTACCAAGCACGGTAAACGGCTGCAAATCAAAGTCATGGTCAATTCCAGGCATTTTTTCAACGTTTGGCACAGCACACATACCAACGATCAATTCTTCGCCAGCCGAATTAAATTTCAAACCATAGGCCGTATCCCCTGATGGAACCGCAAGCGTACGACCACCTGCAATAAGATTATCGCGTGCAAAACCATTGGGAAACAGCACGGTCGCAAACCCCTCCCCATCCACACCTATCAATGTCAAACGACAATCCTTGTCGGGCCGTGCGTAGATTACGCCCGTATCACCAACTTTGTAGTTTGCCTTGTCCGTCCATAAAGACAACCTCCAAAAGCCACGCGCGGCAACTGAGTTTTTGCTCTGAGCCACATGGGAAGGTTCATGGTAAAAGTCAGCGGAAACGTAGCGCCCAGCAGGTTTTGAAATAGATTTGTGACCGTGAGGTTCAATGGCAAGACGCAAGTCATTCAACGCGTCCCGCGAGACAACACCCTGTCGCAACCGTCGCGCGACAGCTTTAAGCGGGCCTTCATAGCTTTCAAGCAGGGACAAAAGCTCTTCCCTGCCTAGCCACATCTCAGCAGCAGCACGCGATAAATCAAGGACACTCTCATACCGCTTCACAAGCTCTTGCACCGGATCAAATCCGCCGCGCTCCTTGACGGTTTTACCAGCGCTGTGGCGCAAAGCCTTATCAAAGGAAAATTGATCATTAGCAATATCAACGGCGAGGTCCTGCTTCTTCCAACCCGAGATTTGAAACGGGGCGTGATGGATGTTTTCGGCAGCCTCACGCACCTCACCAGAGGTTTCGTCTTTAAAACGTAACACCCCATGAGCGTGACAGCTCAGACAGCCCAGACCGGCCACCCTTTGCCCACGATGGAAAAAGAATGTTTCTCCTTTGAGGTTCGCCAAACCGTCACGCGCAGCATTCACCACATGGGAACCTGAAGAACCTCTGGAACCGGAGAATATCTCTTGAACCTCAATTTCATTGAGACGCTTACCGTCCCCATCCGCCAACATCACACCCATATGCCCATTGGGAAGCTGGAATAAAAAACGCCGTACCACAGCCGTGCGAACGCCAAGCGCCTGTTTGACCATCTCATGGCCCATTCCCAAGCCAGAGTGCACAGCATCTAGTACTCGACGTGGCTTTTGCAGCCACGCTGTTGCATCCCCGTCTTTTTCAGGTGACACCAACGGATCAACAGCTTCCCACATAAAGCCTTCCGCTCCAAAAGCGTGTCGTGCAATAAGCCGCGTCTTGGACGTAACCTTACTTTTGCGTAAACCAGCAACCTTCACCACCCCAAAAGGCCCATGCACACCTTGCAGCTTACGTCGCAAACCAGCCACAGAAGAAGGCACCGCAAGCAACGCGTAATAGACATGTGACTTACTGATCATGTGAACCAACCAATCACCCGAAACGACGGGCGTGTCACTGAAAAGAACACGCCGCGTGTGACGATCAAGCTCTTGGCTTAACCTATTAGAAGAGCCTGCATATCCACTGAGCCGGGCCCACGAAGTGGCAGCCCAACCCAGATCCAAAAGGTTGAAAGCAAAAATCGTCCCGGCTTTGTCAACCGCCTTGAGCCGGGCAATATCAGGTGCCCAAGATAACCCGTTAAGCAAACTCGTCAGACCCGAACGGTAAGTTTCAAGCTGGTTATCACTCACACAGTCGCGCGCCATGTGGGCGAGAGAAATGAACCTGGTGGTCCGGGCAACCACCGTGGAAAGACTCGACACATACCGATCAATTTCACCAGCAAGCTCAGACGCGTTCAACGATGGTTTTTCAACACATCGACCGGAAGTCTTGTCCAATGACAGAATCCAATCGCGAACTGCTTCAATCTCTTGTGCAGAAATCCTTTCGCTTGCAGAAACACCTTGAGATGCACCAATCCCCCCACTTTTAAGCGGTGGCGGCATACGTCGTGTAACCATGACATTATAGAGAATAGAAGAATCCGGCATTCCTGGCCGCACAAGACCCGGCTCCTTGAGCAGCAGGTCCAAATCGAGAATCGATGCTGGCTCCAAGCTCGTACCATCCAAAGGTGAACCGTGTCCCTGATGGCACCGAACACAGTGACGCTTTAGCACCCTTAAAGCCTTGAGTGCCCGCGGCGAAGAAGGATTAGGAAAGGTCGCGACATCATCCGTCAACGGGCTGTTTTCT
This sequence comes from Alphaproteobacteria bacterium, assembly GCA_024275435.1. GTDB lineage: Bacteria > Pseudomonadota > Alphaproteobacteria > Rhizobiales > Hyphomicrobiaceae > JAJRZC01. Next base: position 2,350 of record JAJRZC010000313.1, on the reverse strand, counting down.
GGCAAAGCACTGCCTATAGACAACGCCATCATTCCAAAAGCAGACATAAGAACACACAACAATTTCCTGTGATTTCCCAAGAATTCGAGAAATATTCCGCTCACCTGCCCCCCTTGGTCTTGCCCTGATTAAATTCAGAATTCCAGTTATCAAAAGAATCTTTCAATGCCGAAAGCCTAATAAAACCAAAATAATACAAGTAAACAAAAAGTAAATATTAACAAAACACCATTAAACATACAACCCTTACAAAGTAGACTGACGAACTATTATCGGTTACATATTGTTTAACAAAATAAAACAGCCCTGAACACGAGGCTCTCCCTCGCAACAGACAACAACCCGAAGATTATGACCATGAATATCAACATGAATTCAGATCAGTCACCAGCCTCCTCCCGGCTGATACGTGTGGCTGCCCTTAGTTGCTGTCTGATCTCCAGCTTAAACATGGTGACATCTCTTTCGGCCCATACTGCTACGAAAAAGGACAGAGCAAACATGCCTCTGAACACACTTTCAAACAGCATTTCTCAGGATCAGGTTTTTAATTTAGCAAACTAAACTCTATCTTCTCCTCCAAGCACGACTCTTCTCTCTCCCGTTACCAAAAAAGGCTCCTTGCTCCCACAAGGGGCCTTTTTCGTATTTGTCGCGTATCAAAGGTACAGGCCCTTGCAGAAGGACACGCCCTTGTGCGATGACGAGCCACCCCTCGGTTAACGAACGACCCAGGTCAGAAATACAAAATTGAGAAGCGCGCCGCCTTAAAATCAGAACCTAACGCGCACTCAGGAAAATAAGCCTTGTGTTTCAATCCTCAAGCGCGCCCACCACCTTGTTAAGGAACCCAAACCCGATGGCCATAACGACAAAAGCGATCATCGAAAGCCAACTCGCCAGCATCAACAATGCCAAAGCCTCGGAAAAACCATACCCGAACTGGTATCTCGAAAACTGTGTTCCTTCCGATGTCGCCGAAGAACTACTGGCCTTACCTTTGGAAGCTCCAGCGTTAGAAGGCGTATCCGGAAAACGGGAATTACACAATAAAACGCGAACCTACTTCGATCCGGAAAACATGGAACGCTTCCCCGTCTGCAAGGCATTTAATGAAGCCTTTCAATCACGCGAAATCACCAGCAAAATCCAAGATTATTTTAAGACCGACTTAAATGGCACCTGTCTGCGTGTAGAATATGCTCAAGACACAGATGGTTTCTGGCTCGAACCCCATACAGACCTTGGCGTCAAGGCTTTCACTATGCTGCTGTATTTGTCCACAAACCCCCAACATGAAAACCTGGGCACAGACTACTACGACTCGGACAAAAACCACCTCGGTCGCTCACCGTTCAAATCCAACTCAGCCTTTGTCTTCGTACCCTCCACCAACACCTACCATGGTTTCGAAGCGCGCAAGATCGAAGGAGTCCGCAAGTCAATCATCATTAACTATGTCACTTCCGAATGGCGTGCTCGCGAACAGCTCCCCTATCCCAACGACCCAATTAGAATTTGACCACCTGCTTTTACAAAACAGTAGGAACGGGAAGTCGCACACAGCCACCTCAATTCACATCTGGAACAAAAAAACTAACAAAGCGGAGGCTTCTTCGTGGCTCAAGTTGCATGGATCGGTTTGGGAGTCATGGGCTTCCCCATGGCCGGCCATATCTTTAAGCGCGGTAACCACAGCCTGTCGATATTCAACCGAACTCGGGAAAAAACCGAACGTTGGATCACCCAGTACGGCTCGGGGACAATCGCATGCAGCCCTGCCAAGGCCGCCGCCGACGCACAGTTTGTTTTCTCCTGCGTCGGCAACGATGAAGATTTGAAAACAGTCACCATTGGACCTGACGGCGCGTTTCAAACCATGCCAAAAGGCGCAATCTTCATCGACAACACAACCACATCCGCTCATGTTGCCCGTGAGCTTTCAAAGGCCGCCGCAGCAAACGGACTGCACTTTATTGATGCGCCCGTCTCAGGCGGGCAGGCCGGCGCACAAAATGGAACCCTGACGGTCATGTGCGGAGGAGACGAATCCGCATTCAAAAAGGCCAAACCGATAATCGACTGCTATGCCCAGCAGGTAACACTTATCGGCCCGTCAGGCGCCGGGCAACTGACAAAAATGGTCAACCAAATCTGCGTCGCAGGACTTGTGCAAGCCCTGTCGGAAGGCATTCACTTCGCACAGGCTGCCGACATCGACATTCAAGCCGTTATGACGACAATCTCGAAAGGCGCAGCCCAATCCTGGCAAATGGAAAATCGATGGCAGACAATGGCCAACAACCAATTCGATTTTGGTTTCGCCGTCGATCTGATGCGCAAAGACCTG
>JAJRZC010000312.1 GCA_024275435.1 Alphaproteobacteria bacterium | reverse complement strand
TGGCAAGGTGGGCCTCAAACTCAGCTGTTACGAAAAAAGCTTGAAGCCTTGAACAACGGCGAAACGGTGGTCATGGCCATCCCGAAGAATCCTTACAGGTGCCCGCCAGGTCCCTATGAGCGAGCCTGTATGATCGCCCATTATCTTAAAACCCATAAGAAAAAGTCAAAACTCATTCTCCTCGACGCCAAGACAAGTTTTTCTAAACAACCAGCCTTCATGGAAGCATTTAACGGCATCTACAAGGATATCATCGAATTAAACCTGACAGATGAGCTGACAAATAACGCAGTGGTCAGGGTGGATGTAAAAACCGGAGAGGTTGAAACAAAAGAAGGCCGCATTGAACGCCCAGCACTCGCCAACATAATTCCGCAACAGCGTGCCGGTGACATTGCCAAAAAAGCCGGCTGCACAGAAGGCGATTGGTGTCCCGTTAAACCAGAAAATATGGCCTCGACGAAAGTACCTGACATCTATGTTCTGGGAGATGCTTCCACAGCAACACAAATGCCTAAGTCGGCTTATTCAGCAAACTCGCAAGCAAAAGTTGCGGCCAATCATATCGTTGAAACTCTCAGCGGTAAAAAAGTAGACCGCGACACATATGTAAATACCTGTTGGTCAGCCCTGGCACCCCAAAACAGTATTAAAATAGGTGCCAGATACACGCCCGGTGAATTGAACGGCAAACCAGCCCTGGTGGCAAAAGATAGCTTTGTCTCCAAACCTGGAGAACCTGAGAAACTGCGTAAATACACTTACAACGAGAGTTTTGGATGGTACGCAACGATTACGGATGATATTTTTGCTAAATAATCCAAGCCGCTTTGACAATTTGAGTCTTCATTCGTCATTCGTCACAATGCGACCTGCAACTTGAAATCAGCTTCCCAGTCCCTGCTAGCATCTTATTTTTAAAGAAACTCAGCCAAAACAACGACAAACAAGCAGTGATTTCGTAAGATATTTCAAGGATTATTGAACCGCCCTAAGTTGACGTTAACGTCAAGTGCTGTTAGGTGGGGGCAAAAAAGAAAAAACAAGCCCGTTATCCGCCGAAAGATCAACGAAAGATCAACCCCTCGGGCTCAATCGGAAGACTTAAGATGACCGAACTTATTTTTGCGCTCATTGTTATTGCCGGGCTGATGGCTTTAGCCATGCATCGTTCACAACTTTTGACCTGGGCACTGTTCGTTGGCGCTGTAACGTTTGTCTGGCAGTCCGGGCTTCTCTGGGGTCAGTTTCATTTTCCGCTTCATGGCTTCTTCTCTTTTCTCCTGTGGCTGCCCACCATTATCTTGGGCCTTTTATCCGCCCCCCGCATTCGCCGGAACTTTCTCATCAAACCCGCCTACGAATTGGTGCGAAAGATTTTGCCAAAAGTTTCTGAGACGGAGCAACAAGCACTAGACGCCGGTACCATTGGCTTTGACGCTCAACTGTTTGCAGGAAGCCCGGACTGGGACAAACTTCGCGCAATTCCAAAGGTTGAGCTAACCCCTGAAGAGCAAGTCTTCCTTGATGGTCCAACCGAGCAACTGTGCGCCATGATTGACGATTGGCAGGTCCGCTTTCAAGAAAAGGAAATTCCCGCCGATATCTGGAAATTCGTTTGCGACCATGGCTTTCTGGGCATGCTTATTTCCAAAGAGCACGGAGGCCTTGGTTTTTCCGCTCAGGCGCAATCTCTGATCTTAGTCAAGGTTGCCTCACGCTCTGCAGATGTCGCCACCATCGTCATGGTTCCCAATTCACTGGGACCAGGCGAACTCATCGAAAAATATGGCACGCCGGAACAAAAAGAATATTATTTGCCACGCCTCGCTCAGGGTAAGGAAATTCCTTGTTTCTCCCTCACAGGCCCAACCTCCGGCTCCGATGCCGCCACCATGCGCGATGTTGGCTACGTGACCCGCGGTCAGTTCGAGGGTGAAGAAGTTCTCGGTATCAGGCTCACTTGGGACAAGCGATATATCACTCTGGGCCCTACGGCGTCCCTTGTTGGGCTGGCATTCTACCTGTTTGATCCCGATAGTCTCTTGAATGGCGGAAAGGGTGAAGATGTTGGCATTACCGTTGCCTTGATTCCCGCCGACCACGAAGGCGTTAACATCGGACGTCGTCATCTTCCCTCAGGCTCTGGTTTTCCAAATGGACCCAACTGGGGCACCGATGTTTTCATTCCCATGTCCTGGATCATCGGCGGAGAAGAACGAGTTGGTCAGGGCTGGAGAATGCTGATGGAGTGCCTGTCCGCAGGGCGCGCAATCTCCCTGCCATCTTCGGCCACCGCCGGCACTAAGGCCATGTTACGGGTCACAACCGCTTATGCCAGGATCCGCAAACAATTCGGGTTGCCCGTCGGCAAAATGGAAGGTGTGGAGGAACCACTCGTTCGCATTGCTGAGGCGGCTTACGTCAATGAGGCGGCCCGTGGTGTCACCGCAGCCCTCGTGACGCGAGGCGAAAAACCTGCTGTAATCTCCGCATTGATGAAATATCAAACCACCGAACGTCTGCGCCAGGCCGTCAACGATGCCATGGATATTCATGGCGGTCGCGGCATCTGCGACGGACCCAGCAACTATCTCCAGTCCGCCTACCAGATGGTTCCAGTAGGAATCACGGTGGAAGGCGCCAATATCTTAACCCGCACACTCATCACCTTTGCCCAAGGAGCCTTGCGCTCGCACCCATACTTGTATTCGGAAGTGCAAGCGGCTCAAGATCCCGACCCGGAAACAGGGTTATATGCTTTCGAAGATGCGTTTCTTTCGCATCTGTCATTCTCGTTATCCAACGTCGCAGGCGCCCTGTTCCACAATGTTACAATGGGCCAATTTGCCAATGCGCCCGAACGAGCTGGAACCCGTACGCACTATTTTCGTCAAATCTCACGTCAGGCTAAGAATTTTGCACTGGTATCCGATCTAACCATCGCCACGCTGGGCGCAGGATTGAAAACAAAGCAGCGAATTACCGGTCGTCTCGCCGATGCGTTATCCGAGCTCTACCTTGCATGCTGTGTTTTGAAACGTTTTGAAGATGATGGCGCACCACCTGCTGACCTTCCCATCATTGAACTCGCGCTTCGCAATTGTTTGTATAAGAGCCAAAATGCCCTTGACGGCACCATCGAGAATTTCCCATCCATGCCCGCACGCATTTTACTGCGCTGGCTGGTATTTCCCTTTGGTCGCCCTTATCGTCCCGCATCAGATGCAGTTGGTCATCAGGTTGCAAAATTGGTTCTTGAACCTGGTGAGGTCCGCGATCGTTTGACGAACCACATTTTCATCAGCACCGACCCAGACGATGCAACCGGTCTGCTAGAACACACATTGACAAAAGTCATTGCTTCACAGGAAGCAGAAAAGAAGCTGGATAAGGCCGTGCGAGCTGGCAAGATCCGTCGCTATCATGGTATCGACTGGTTTGCGAAAGCCGCTGAAAAAGGCATCCTTACGGAAAGCGAAGCTCAACTACTAGCAGAAACGGAACGGCTTGTAGCCCGCGTAATTGCGGTTGATCATTTCGATCCCGCCGAAGTCAAACCCAACTACATGTTGCCTGGTCATAATGTAAAAACGGCCATGACGCCACAAGACGAATAAGCTCAAAACTAAATTTAGACCAAGGACGAAAAAATGGTGAGCGAAACAATCGCAGCAGATACGCCAAAAGGCGACCTGTCTGATTTGAAAGATTGGAAATATCACGTCGACATCGAACAAATCGCGTGGGCAACCTTCGATCGTGAGAATGAAAGTGCCAACGCCTTGGGCCGTCGTCCACTGGAAGAATTGGGCAAGATAATTGATCTCGTTGAAGACGGCGCAAGCCGCAGAAAAATACGCGGCCTCGTGATCATGTCAGGCAAGTCGTCAAGCTTCATTGTTGGCGCCGACATCAGCGAATTCGAAAAAATGGAAACCGAGGCCCAGGTTATAGAGGCACTGACTCCGGTAAATGAAATGTTTGATCGGATGGAAGCCCTGAAGGTCCCGGTCGTTGCCGCCATTCATGGTGCCTGTGTCGGAGGCGGTTTGGAACTCGTCCTCGCCTGTCATTACCGTATTGCCACCCGCGATCCCAAAACCCGTGTTGCTTTTCCGGAAGTAAAACTGGGAATTTACCCAGGCTTCAACGGTACCGTGCGTTCCATCAGACAGGTTGGCGCCCTAAACGCCATGACAGCCATGCTGACGGGCGGAATGATCCGTGCCAACAAAGCTCGCGCACAAGGTTTCCTCGACCAGCTCGTCGACACGCCCGATCGTTTGCGCTGGGCTGCCCGCAAAGCGGTGTTGAAAAAACGCAAATCCAAACCCGCTGGCGGTTTTAAAAGCCTGATGACCAAATGGCCGGCGCGCAGCTACCTGGCCTCTAAAATGCGCGACCAAACCAAGAAGAAGGCGCGCCCAGATCACTATCCGGCTCCTTTTAAACTAATTGATCTTTTTGAAAACTTCGGCGGTGACTATAAAACCATGAAGAAGGAGGAGACCAAGGGCTTCGCGCCGTTGATGATCTCCGAAACTTCGAAAAATCTTCGCCGCGTTTTCTTCCTGTCTGAAGCCTTGAAAAAGCAAGCTCCACGTAAACTCCATTGGAAACCAGTTCGTGCACACATTATTGGTGCCGGAACAATGGGTGCAGACATCGCCGGCTGGTGTGTAGCCTCAGGAATGGAAGTGACCCTGCAGGACCTCGATCACGAGCAGATCGACAAAGGCATTGCCGCACAAACCAAACTCTTCAAGCGCAAATTCAAAACTAAGGCTCTACGTGATGCGGCAAAGACCCGTTTAATTGCTGATCCTGAAGGCAAAGGCCTCAAACACGCTGATATCGTGATCGAAGCAATTATTGAACGCCTGGACATCAAACGAAAGCTGTTTGAAGACATCGAAACAAAAGTAAAACCAACAACCGTTTTGGCTTCCAACACCTCATCTTTACTAATACAAAACATCGCCGAGGGACTTTCAGACCCGGGCCGTCTTGTTGGCATTCATTTCTTCAACCCCGTATCGCAAATGCCACTTGTTGAAGTGGTTCGAGCCGACACTTCCAATGAATCGGAAGTCGAGAAGGCCGCTCTATTCGTCACCTCCATCGGCAAGTTCCCGCTGATAACCAAGTCCGTTCCAGGCTTCCTCGTCAACAAGGTTCTAACACCCTATATGATGGGCGCCTTGGGCCGTGTAGAGGCCGGTGAAAACATGGAAAAAATTGATGAGGCTGCGCGCACCTTCGGCATGCCGATGGGCCCAATTGAACTGGCCGACACAGTGGGCCTGGACGTTTGCGCCCATGT
>JAJRZC010000311.1 GCA_024275435.1 Alphaproteobacteria bacterium | reverse complement strand
TTGGCCGAGCCTTGAAAGAACCTGAGCACGGCCTTTTACACTAGTCGGTGATCTTTGAGACCACGCCAGATCCGACGGTGCGGCCACCTTCACGGATGGCGAAGCGAAGCTTCTCTTCCATCGCAATGGGGGTGATCAATTCAACGTCTATGGAAATGTTGTCGCCGGGCATCACCATCTCGGTCCCTTCGGGAAGAGAAACAACGCCCGTCACATCCGTCGTGCGGAAATAAAACTGAGGACGGTAGTTGGTGAAAAACGGCGTGTGGCGACCGCCTTCATCCTTGGTCAGAATGTAGGCCTCCGCCTTGAACTTCTTGTGGGGCTTGATGGTCCCGACATGGCAAAGAACCTGACCACGCTCAACGCCTTCACGATCAACTCCGCGCAACAAGCAGCCAACGTTGTCGCCAGCACGACCTTCATCAAGAAGCTTGCGGAACATCTCTACGCCCGTAACCGTCGTCTTTTGTGTGTCGCGAATGCCGACAATCTCAATCTCTTCGCCAACCTTCACGATGCCGCGCTCTACACGACCTGTTACAACCGTGCCGCGACCCGAAATGGAAAATACATCCTCGATGGGCATCAAAAACGGCTGATCAACCGGACGCTCAGGCGTCGGGATGTGCTCATCAACCGCTGCCATAAGCTTTAAGATCGCGTCCTTGCCGATCTCGGGCGTCTTGCCTTCAAGTGCCGCCAAGGCAGAACCACGGATGATGGGAATGTCGTCGCCGGGGAAGTCATAGCTCGAGAGAAGCTCGCGCACCTCCATCTCAACAAGCTCCAAAAGCTCCTCGTCGTCCACCATGTCAACCTTGTTTAAAAACACAACAAGGGAAGGAACACCAACCTGGCGCGCCAGCAATATGTGCTCACGGGTCTGGGGCATCGGGCCGTCGGCGGCGGAAACAACCAAGATGGCGCCGTCCATCTGGGCTGCACCGGTGATCATGTTCTTCACGTAGTCCGCATGGCCGGGACAATCAACGTGCGCGTAGTGGCGCTTGTCTGTCTCATACTCAACATGCGCCGTCGAAATGGTGATGCCGCGCTCACGCTCTTCGGGAGCCTTGTCGATGTTCTCAAAGGCTACAGCCTCGCCGCCGCCCGCTTCAGCCAAAATCTTCGTGATCGCAGCCGTCAAGGACGTCTTGCCATGGTCAACGTGACCAATGGTGCCGATGTTGACGTGCGGTTTGGTCCGATCAAATTTTTCCTTCGCCATGTCTTGTTCCTTGCGTTCTTCGGGACTGACTCATGCGCTGGCGCAACCAGCCACAAGCACCGATAGCTTGCGCTACGACATAGCTTAATGCTGTAACGCTAGTTGGCATACTGTTCAAGTGGACGGTGTCACAAGGACAGACGTGACCTGCTGAACTTGTCGAAAAGGGAGCCGTCGGCAAAAAAAGGGATAACCCTTGAAAAGTTTGGAGCGGGTGGCGGGAATCGAACCCGCGTATTCAGCTTGGAAGGCTGCTGCACTACCATTGTGCTACACCCGCGTCAGTTTCAAGCGTAGATCTGGCTCAAGCGTGGATCTGGCTTTTTACTATGCTCCCTAGAGATCATCGGGGAAGCGTAATCGTCAGCCAGGGCGGACCTACCTAAACCATCATTGGATTCATTTCCAGCCCTATGGACTGAAAATATTTATTTATCTCAGCAAATTCGCCAACAACCATAATTCGCAAGCACCCAGAATTAATCTGTGGCCTGGAGGGGCTAGATGTTTGTTTCTGCGTTTTATTTCACATAGGTTTCCAGCCGAGATTCTTTTTGAAGCTGGCTTTTGGTTTGATTGAACCCATCCATGAATACACCAAAGCGAACGCGTTCATAAGTTCCTGGATACCACGCCTCAATAGCTAGGTCTCCGTCCTTATCCTCATAATAACGGGCGGCTGAAGCACCCTTATTGAGCGCATTGATCATGGCATGAAAGCCTGCAACATCGTCCTTGGTCGTTTGTTTTCTGCCGAAATATCCGATGACGAGAACGCCCTTTTGGTATTTTTTCAGCCAAATATTCAAGTACTGACCATGTTTCGCCTGAAGGGATTTTTTCTTCTCCGTCACTTCATAGCCCAGAAATTCCATGTGTTTTTTATAGTCATCTGACCCCTCAAAGACCTCGGCCCAGGCTCCACTTGTGCTCAGACCCAAGATCAGAAGAGCCGCAAAAAAACGTTTCATGAAAAATCTCCGGATTCTAACAAAGTCGACAAGAGTAGAATATTGCTTCGACTACCGGTAGCAAGAGTTTTAGTCGGTATCGAAGGTTTGTACCTGACATTTTCTGTGGGCAGGACAAAAAGAGGGACCGAAACATTGGAATAGGAGAAAAAAACAGCTGGTAACTGGGCAGCTGGCCGTTGGTGGAGGAGGTTGGATTCGAACCAACGTAGGCGAAGCCAGCGGATTTACAGTCCGCCCCCTTTAGCCACTCGGGCACTCCTCCATTGCAACGGCGCCAGATCTTAATCAGACCTTTGCCGAGCTGACCGGCCGACCAATAAAGGCACCAGAACCCATATAGGAAGTCCTGTGGCTTCGTGCCCTTCGTCGGGAAAACCGCACCAGATGATATTGTTCCGGTGTTGACCCAAAAGAAAGCGCCCCGCACGGTCAAGCTGCGGGGCAACAATGTTGTTATGGGGACCAAGGCCCATCCTGTCAATTCCAAATCCTTTGGGCAAGTGTTATCAGCTAAAGCTGACAGTTCACCAGGCCCGCAGATCTTTTCTTGTAGCGGGCGACACGATATCCCTAACAACAGTTCGAGCCTTAATAGATCACCAAGGTCAACAAACCCCCAAGGACCCAATATGACTGGTTCAAGTCCCCCTCGTTCGCGCCAGGAATCAAAGAAAACTTGGGCGAACAAGAAGAAAGGGGCTGCCAAGATCAGGAAAGATTCTCGAAAGACCGCAGATTCCAGGAAGAACC
>JAJRZC010000310.1 GCA_024275435.1 Alphaproteobacteria bacterium | reverse complement strand
TTTCGGTACGTGCGAAGGCCACGGCAAAATCTGAGAGTTTTTCTTTGAACTTGCCAGTCGCTTTAATCTCTCGTTCCAATATGCCTGTAATGGCCATGGCATCATCAAATTGGCGATTGGTCAGCATGCGACCAGAGAAACTTTCGCGTGCTTTGGCGACACCAGTTTGTTCTTTTGGGTCAAATAAATTATTCATAGGGTTTCTCCTTGATTGAGTTTGGGCTTATTGGATTCGTCGTAAGGGACGACGATGGGCTGGACCTTTATCTGTCCTGCGGCGATCATCTCCCTGACGACGATCTGTGGCGCGAGCAAAATCTTTCAGAGGTTTTTCTCTTGTTTGATGGCGATGTTCGCAAGTATCCATCAGGGATTGAACTTCTTTGAGTTCCTTGTTTTCCAGATGTGACATCAGTTTTTGATGCTCTGCTTTTACCTGCCTTTTTGCTTGGCGTTTGATAGCCGTTTCATCGAACACATCATTTCGCGCCCAGGGGTGATTAAATTTTCTGGTTTTACTTCCCGCCTTGTTGATCAGACGTTTGCGGGAAACTTCAAATCTCGTGTCATATTCCAATTCGAAATTTCGCTGCTCGGCACGCTTAATGCCAGCATGTTTTTTGGTGATTGCCTGAAACTTCTTCCATTCTTCTCCATTCAGTTTTTTAGAAGCCTCAAGACGCAAACTGGCCAGACCAAAAGTCCGTTTAAGTTCTTCATCTATGTTGAAAGACACGACGACACTCCTTTTTCGAAATTTATTGCATGAGTGAATCCAAATCTGGTATTCTTGGATAAATGAAAAAATTCAAAACCATCGATGATGTCGTGAAGTGGCTTGAGCCAATGGATTATCAGGGCTTTTGGGCAGCCGTTGCTCCCTATGAGCTGGTGTTGCAACGGCGCGAACATTGTGACAGCCAAATAGCCAACGGCGAGATTGACCTTGAAACTGTGCTGGATGTGTTGAAATCCATGGCGCGAATGGAACTCACCCAAAGGCACGATCTGCATTGGAAAATGCCGTACCCGTGGGTGAAACTGGTGGTCAGTAATTAGCCACAAGGTCATGAGCCAACCTCCTTCTTGAAGAAAGAGATAAGGACGCACTTGCCGTTATGGGCAGGCGTTGAGAACGTTCCGTACGGGCCGATGAAAGTGCATCTTGTGTAATAACGTCCAGCAAACGGATTTGCGTATGAGGTGGGACCAACCTGCCTGTATTCGTATGACCAGATGCAGTGGGGCAAGCCCACAGTCAAAAAAGCCAGATAGACGGCAACGGGCACTATGACCCAGATAAAGAAGCTGGCACGAAGAAGGCGAGGTTTCATTCTTTACCCCCTGACTTTGTAGTAGGGAGTGTAATTTTGGGGTCAGGCGGCAAACGACCGCCTTCTAATGGATTGTCGGCCAGATCAAAGCAGTAAGGGGCGATTTCGTTTTGCCGCAGTTTCTTGCAGTGAATGAAGCCGATATCTTTGACATGAATGATCTGCTCATCACTTGGCAGGCTCATTAGTCGTTCCGGCGGAAACAACCGTTCTTTGCCGAGATTGAAGTTTCCCGAAACATCCGTTTTGTCAGAATTGACCCCCATAGAATGGGTGACATTCTGGGTTTCGCCCATGGCCTTGGAAACGCGTTCTGCTTCTTCAAAGGATGAAAAGCCGAACCATTGTTTAACCACCGCGTTTTCTTCGATGGTGAGCGTTTCTAAGCGCCCAAAACGCCGTTCGATTTCCGAGCGCGATTGGGCAATCATATGAAGCCGCGCGCCATAAGCACGAAGGATGGTGAGTCGCATGATCAGTAATTTCAAAGGGGCGTTGGTAAATTCGTCAAGAATAAAATCAGTGGCACCTGCCAACCCTGTTAGGATTGCATCGGCAAATGCTTGCAGATGCAGTGCGTAATATGCACCCAGCCGTTCCATGTGTCGTTGTGGCCCAACGATAAAGACAACGTAATTTTCTTGAAGTAATTTCAGGTGGCTTAAATCGGCATCCATGCCTGCATGATGAAGCGGACTACCAGCACCAAAAATCCTTAGCGAACGCACCGCAGCGCCTCTATGTTGGGGGTAGTGATCTTCGTTTTTGCGCATCTCGACCACATGAGTGGCGAGAGCCGATAAGGCTGGATCACCTTCAGCGCTATCAATCACCGCCATCTTGTGAAGTGTGTCTGGATCAGCCAGAAGCGACCACACGCCACCTGGGATGGCCAGCTTGGGATTGCGCGCTAAGTAACTGGAGAGCACATATTCAACCATGGCGCGGGGTTCTTCGCGGAAATAGAGATTTTTGGAATCCCCGTCACTGGGTTCTTCAATTAAACCATGACAAGCGGCCTCTGCTGAAAAGATCAATTCACCATTAGCCTTCTCATGGGAAGCAATGACACCGCCAAAGGGATTGATCTGGATTTTATACGGAATGTCCGCGCCCAGAATATTGAAGTCATCGATGATGGCGACCTTACGACCGTTTTGAGCGCACATATCGGCACATTGCGCGGCAATTTCGCCATCTTTAGAATCTGTCACGATAATGGCTGCGCGACCTGAGACATAGGTGACACTTTGTACCGGACACATGGGTAACACTTTCCCCTTTTGAAGGGGAAGTGTTGATGCCGTGGAAAGAGAGTTCGGTAATGGAAGAAAGATTACGATTT
>JAJRZC010000309.1 GCA_024275435.1 Alphaproteobacteria bacterium | reverse complement strand
TCCGCCGTTTGCCCCTCTGGCTCCTCAAGGAAAAAGATAACGCAAGCAAGAGTGACAACAGCTGCGCCTGCAATGACTAAAAAGAAGATTGTAGGTGAGACAAACGACAGTACCGTCAGGAACAAGACACCGCCCACATTGCCATAGGCCCCAACCTGTCCGGCAATCTGTCCGGTTTGACGTCGCTTGATAATTGGCACCAAGGCATAGATTGCCCCGTTACCCGCATTGACACAAACCGAACACGCTACGGTGATGGCAACAACAAGAGGTAGCCAGCTATCACTGGAAAAAGTGGACATCGCCAAATAACCGATAGCGACACCGAACAAGAGAACAAGGATCGACTTTTTCCGGCCGATAATGTCGCTCAACCATCCCCCGGCAGGTCGCGCGAAGAAGTTGGTGAAGGCAAAGCTTCCCGCCAGCAAGCCCGCAAGCGCAATGGAAAGACCGAACGTGTCAACAAAAAACAACGGTAGCATGGAGATGACGGCCAGTTCTGAGCCGAACGTCACCATGTAGGCGAGATCAAGCACCGCAACCTGCTTGAATTTATAACGATGTATTTTCGCAACCGGTTTGAAGAATATGTCCTTGTTAATAAGCCAGGCTTGATAGGCTTGATAAAAAAACAACGCAGCCAGAACGGCATAAATCAAAATGGTGGCTTCAGACGATAAAATGCCCAGGTTTTCCGGTCCAAGTTTCCATGCAAGCACCCCAAGCGCGAGCATCAACGGAGCCAGCATGATCATGTAGAGAATGAAATCTCCCACCGATGTGACTTCCAATGCCCCGGTCTTTTTTGGCTTGAAGTATGTCGAACCCTTAGGCGTGTTGCGAACCGACACATAGTAGATACCAGAATAGACAAGCGCCACAGCGCCGGTAAGCGCAATGGCCCAACGCCAACCTTCATCACCACCTATAAAAAGGGCAACGGTGGGCAATGTCATCGCCGCCGCAGCCGAGCCAAAATTACCCCAGCCGCCGTAGATACCTTCGGCAATACCTACTTGTTTGGCCGGGAACCACTCGCCGACCATGCGGATCCCGATAACAAACCCGGCTCCCACAAATCCCAAAAGGAAGCGCGTAATGGCCATGGCTTCGAAACTGGTCGCAAAGGCGTAAGCGAAGCACAAAAGGCCGGACGTCGCCAACAGCAGCGAATAGACGATCCGGGGTCCAAACTTGTCCACCATCATGCCGATGACAATCCGCGCAGGGATCGTCAAAGCAACGTTGAGGATCAATAACGTTTTGACTTCCTGATCCGATAAACCCAGTGAGTCTCGAATAGAAACCAAAAGAGGTGCGTGGTTGAACCAGACAAAGAATGAAATGAAGAACGCGACCCAAGTAAAGTGAAGCGTTCTGATTTTTGCATCTTTGAAATTGAGTGGGTTTAACCCACCGAAACCAGCCTTGGACAAGTGTCCCTCCATTGTCATCAATTTCTAAAGGGGCCGGCAGACGCCAGCTCTGCTAATGGTGCAACGCAATAGCTGTGCCAAATGTGCGATGCATAGATAAGCAATTGAAAATAATGGAGAAAATAAAGAAGCATAAGCGCTGCATAGAGATGTGATGCTTAGGATGGCGGCAAACCCTCCCATTAGCTGGTCAAAAATTGCGCAGCGCACAAGAAGTCAGCAGATTGCCTATAAAATAAGCAGAAAATAATAGCGATTAAAAATAAAGCAATCAGAAATAAACAAGATAATCAATGGATTAGTGTGGTGCATGGGTTGGCACATCGCTTGCAATTATTAACAAACTCAGGAAATGCGGTGCAGCATTCTGCTCCGCTGAAAACAAACATGCCGGCAGCCGGCATATGTCGGAATGCCCAGGTGCAAACAAGAATAATCGGCTGCTGTAAGGGGAAATCGATGAAGCAGAAACTAGTCGTGGTAGGCAACGGAATGGCACCAGGCCGTGTCCTCGACCGCCTGCTCGAAACAGATCCGGACGCTTTTGAGATCACAATTTTCAACGCCGAGAAACGTGTCAACTACGACCGCATCATGCTGTCACCGGTTCTCTCCGGTGAAAAAAAGTTTGAGGAAATCGTCATTCACGGCGACGCCTGGTACGAGCAGCACGGCATCGCACTCATTAAGGGTCGCAAGGTCATTGCCATCGACACCAAGGCCAAGACTGTAACAGCAGAAGGCGGCATGACGGCCAATTACGACAAGCTGCTTATTGCCACCGGTTCAGTGCCTTTCATTATCCCGGTTCCCGGCCACCAACTGCCGGGCGTTCTGACTTACCGCGATCTTGATGATGTTCACGCAATGATGGTCGCGGCCCAACAGGGCAAGAAGAATGCGGTGATCATCGGTGGCGGGTTGTTGGGCCTTGAAGCCGCAGCTGGACTCAAGGCTCAGGGTATGGAGCCCACGGTTGTCCATCTTATGGACACCTTGATGGAGCGCCAGCTTGATCCGACCGCCGGCCACATGCTGCAACGCGAGCTTGAACGGCGCGGTATTCGCGTCGTCACCAAGGCCAATACCAAGGAAATCGTCGGCGAATCGAGCGTCACGGGTGTGCGCCTCGAAGACGGAACAATGATCCCCGCCGATATTGTGGTCATGGCCGTGGGCATCAAACCCAATGCGGGGCTGGCAAAAGAAGCCGGCCTTGAAACCAACCGAGGTATTCTTGTCGATAACAAAATGCACACCTCTGATCCCGACATCATGGCGGTGGGTGAGTGTGTGGAGTTTGAAGGCAGCGTCTATGGTTTGGTGGCGCCGCTTTACGAAATGGCCGGCATTGTTTCATCTGAACTCTTAGGCCAGGACACCGATGGTTTTTCTGATAAGGCGCTCGCAACCAAGCTCAAGGTAACGGGCATTGACCTGTATTCCGCCGGCGATTTTGCTGACGGTGAGGATCGCGAGGAAATCGTCTTGCGCGATGCAGCCAGCGGAATCTACAAACGTCTGGTTCTCAAGGATAACAAGATCATCGGTGCGGTTTTATATGGTGATACCGGCGATGGCGCGTGGTTCTTCCAGCACATCAAGGAAGAGACCGATATTTCGGATATGCGCGATACGCTTATTTTTGGGCCCGCATTTGCAGGGGGTACCCCCCTGGACCCCACGGCGGCCGTTGCAGCGTTGCCGGATGATGCGGAAATCTGCGGCTGTAACGGCATTTGTAAATCAAAGATCATCGATACCATCACCGAAAACGAGCTGACCACTCTCGATGAGGTGCGTGCTCACACCAAGGCATCCGCTTCATGTGGCTCATGCACGGGTTTGGTTGAACAACTCATCTCGCTCACATTGGGAGACAGTTACGACCCCGCTGCCGTCCAATCTATGTGTGGCTGCACCGAACTGGGGCATGCGGATGTGCGCCGACTTATCGTTGCCAAGGAACTCAAGACCATTCCGGACTTGATGCAGGAGCTGGAATGGAACAGCTCAGGTGGATGCGCCAAATGCCGCCCGGCTCTGAACTACTACATGATCTCCACATGGCCCGGCGAATATAAAGACGACTACCAGTCTCGTTTCATCAACGAGCGGGTGCACGCCAACATCCAAAAAGATGGCACCTACTCCGTCGTTCCACGCATGTGGGGTGGCGTAACAAGCTCAAAGGAGCTGCGAGCCATAGCCGACGTTGTCGATAAGTTCAAAATCCCCACGGTAAAATGCACCGGAGGCCAGCGCATCGATATGCTCGGCGTCAAGAAAGAGGATCTGCCTGCTGTCTGGGCCGACCTTAACCACGCCGGAATGGTCTCGGGACACGCTTACGCCAAGGGGCTGCGCACCGTAAAAACCTGTGTCGGGTCCGATTGGTGCCGCTTTGGTACGCAGGATTCTACCGGTCTTGGTGTGCGTCTGGAGAAGTTCATGTGGGGCTCCTGGGCCCCCGCTAAGGTGAAACTGGCCGTTTCAGGTTGTCCAAGAAATTGTGCAGAATCCACATGCAAGGATATCGGCGTGATTTGTGTCGATTCCGGCTATGAAATCCACTTTGCCGGCGCGGCGGGTCTCGACATCAAGGGTACGGAAGTTTTGTGCCATGCTGAAAGCGAAGAAGAGACGCTGGAGATCATCGTTGCGTTGACCCAGCTCTACCGCGAACAGGGTCATTACCTGGAACGCATCTACAAATGGGCGCGTCGCGTTGGTACCGAATCCATCCATGCAGCCGTCGTGGAAGACATTGAAAACCGAAAACAGCTCTTTGAGCGCTTTGTCTATTCGCAGAAATTCAGCCAAACGGATCCTTGGGAAGAACGCACCAAAGGGCAGGATGCCCATGAGTTTAAACCCATGAGTATCGTTTCATTTTCGGAGGCTGCAGAATGAGCAATTCCATGTGGAAGGACGTCGGTGCGCTTACTGATATTCCCAAGGAGGGGGCGCGAACAGTGATAACCAGTATGGGAAAAATCGCTGTCTTCAAGAGTGCACAGGGTGAAATTTTTGCCATCGAAGACAAATGCCCTCATCTGGGCGGTCCGCTGAGCCAGGGCATCGTGCACGGGGCCCGCGTCACATGTCCGCTGCACAACTGGGTCATCGACCTAAAATCCGGCGGCGTTGTCGGACCCGACGAAGGCTGCGTGAAAACACTGCCCGTTAAAATCGAGGGTGAGCGTATCCACCTGAACATGTCAGCGCTTGTAAAGCGAGCTGCGTGACAGGAGTTGCAATGGTGACTTCCTCACAAACCACATGCACAACCTGCCCCTATTGCGGCGTCGGTTGCGGTGTTCTGGCCACGGTTCAAGACGACGCTTCCGTCTCGGTGGCGGGTGATCCAGACCACCCCGCGAACTTCGGACGTTTGTGCTCGAAAGGATCAGCCTTGGCTGAAACCTTGTCGCTCGATGATCGTCTTCTTGAGCCAATGATCAACGGCCATAACAGCCAATGGAACACCGCGCTGGATCTTGTCGCTGACAAGTTCTCGAAAACCATATCCGAGCATGGTCCCGATTCGGTTGCGTTCTATGTCTCCGGTCAGCTTCTCACCGAAGATTATTACGTCGCCAACAAGCTCATGAAGGGCTTCATCGGCTCGGCAAATATCGACACCAATTCGCGTGTCTGCATGGCTTCCTCCGTTGCCGGTCACAAGCGCGCCTTTGGAACCGATACGGTGCCAGGATGTTACGAAGACCTGGAGCAGGCCGATGTTGTTGTGCTGGCAGGTTCGAACCTTGCTTGGTGCCATCCGGTTTTGTATCAACGGCTCGCCACCGCCAAAGCACAACGCGGCACCAAGGTCGTTGTGATTGATCCACGTCGCACAGCAACGTGCGATATCGCAGATCTTCACCTCTCAATAGCACCGGGAGCCGATGTCGCATTATTCAATGGGCTGTTGGCCCATCTCGATGAAAACGATTTTGCGAATGAGACCTATGTCGAAAACCATACCACAGGCTTCCATGCAGCATTAGCAGAGGCCCAAAAATACGATCTTGAAACCATCGCAAAAATAACCGGTCTTTCGCACCAGGACATTAAAACTTTCTACAAGCTGTTTGCAGAACATGAACGCACCGTGAGCGTCTATTCGCAGGGCATCAACCAATCCACAAGCGGCACCGACAAAGTCAACGCCATTATCAATTGCCACCTTTTAACCGGCCGCATTGGCAAGCCCGGCATGGGCCCGTTTTCCGTCACCGGTCAACCAAACGCCATGGGCGGGCGTGAAGTAGGCGGGCTGGCCAATCAGCTGGCGGGACATATGGAATTGAACAATCCGCGCCACCGTGACAGTCTTCGCGCCTTTTGGAATGCTCCCGCCATGGCCCACAAGCCGGGACACCTGGCCGTCGACCTGTTTCGTGCCGTTGCCGATGGCCGCATCAAGGCCCTCTGGATCATGGCAACCAACCCTGTCGACAGCCTCCCACAGGCAGATGAAGTCCGCGACGCAATAGACACTTGCCCATTCGTCGTCGTCTCCGACGTCTCCAAGAAAACCGACACAACAGCGTGCGCCGACGTGCTGTTGCCGGCAACCGCATGGGGCGAAAAGGATGGCACGGTCACAAATTCAGAACGCCGTATTTCACGCCAACGCGCGTTTCTTTCCTCGCCCGGCAACACCAAGCCGGATTGGTGGATCATCACTCAGGTGGCAAAGAGAATGGGATATGAGACGGGCTTTGACTACCGCGGTCCCGCCGACATCTTCGATGAATACACCCGCTCCACCGCACTTGAAAATAACGGCACGCGCGATTTCGATATCAGCGGCCTGTCAGGTCACGATGAACAAGCTTATAATAACCTGAAGCCCACCATCTGGCCGGTCCCGGCAACACAGACAACAGCCCAAACAGACCCTCAAGCGGCCCCCCAGACACCCACGACAACATCGCGCTTTTTTGCCGATGGTCGATTTTACACACCTGATGGTAAAGCCAGGTTCATCACAACACCCTACCGCGAACCACAAACCAAGGTATCACCAACCTATCCATTGGTCCTGAACACAGGCCGGATTCGCGATCAATGGCACACCATGACCCGCACCGGTAAATCACCACGCCTGATGGGCCACATTGGCGAACCGTTTGTCGAAGTGCATCCCCATGATGCGGCGTCTCTTGAGCTGACACCTGCCTCGTTGTGTGAGATCACCTCTAAACATGGCACTGTCATTGCGCGAACGCTCATCACACAGCATCAACGCAAGGGTTCAGTCTTCGCGCCGATGCACTGGAGCGACCAGTACGCTTCCCGCGCCCGTATCGACACCGTGGTGTCAAATGAAACCGACCCGGTCTCCGGCCAACCCGAAAGCAAATATACCCCCGTTGCAATCAAGCCCTGGCCCGCCCGCTGGTATGGCTTCGCCGTCCTGGCCCAAAAACCTGAAAACTTGAAAGTTGGATACTGGGCATTGGCGCGCTCCAACGCCGGATGGTGCTTGGAGATGGCCCATTCGCAACCGTGCCCTGATTGGAATGAGTTTGCGCAACAGCTCTTTAACCCTTCGCAACCTGATCAAGACATAAATATTACCCCCGAACTTCTCGCCTATAGAGATCAGGCTCAGGGTAACTTTCGTTTTTTGGCTTTTAACGCAGACAAATTACACGGTGCGCTTTTCATTTCACCCCAACCCGTTGCTGTTTCACGAAACTGGGCCGCGGGCTTGCTGGTGGAGAGCTTTGCAACGCCGGCGGAAAAACTGAAAATACTGGCAGCACGCCCCGGAGCAGACCAGCCAGACCCTGGCGCAATCGTCTGTAGT
Organism: Alphaproteobacteria bacterium; assembly: GCA_024275435.1. Taxonomy (GTDB): domain Bacteria; phylum Pseudomonadota; class Alphaproteobacteria; order Rhizobiales; family Hyphomicrobiaceae; genus JAJRZC01. The sequence goes on along the minus strand of JAJRZC010000309.1, from coordinate 35,906 downwards.
TGTTTCTCAGTGGGAACTAATCAGATTGCCGACGCTGCGAAAACAAAAGGCTGTATGAGCGTCGATGACATCGGCGCCACCTTGGGCGCAGGTACCAATTGCGGCTCCTGTCGTCCCGAAATCAAAAAGATCCTAGGCCAGGTTGCCAAAGCCAGCTAGGATGTTCAATTTGTAAGATTTTCGCGCTCTTTGCTGCCCACAACTTTGCCAGCGCCAAACCGCTTCTCGATGTAATCTTCGACAATCTCCTTAAACGCGTCAGCAATATTAGGCCCCCTGAGAGTCATCGCTTTCTTGCCATCTATAAAGACAGGCGCTGCCGGGGTTTCTCCAGTGCCGGGAAGGGAAATGCCGATATCCGCGTGTTTGGATTCACCCGGCCCATTTACGATGCAGCCCATAACCGCCAGATTGAGTTTCTCAACACCCGGATAGCTCAAGCGCCATGAGGGCATGCGCTCCTGGATCATGGTCTCAACATCGCGGGCGAGTTCTTGAAACACCGTCGACGTTGTGCGCCCACAGCCCGGGCAGGCGGCTACCACAGGAACAAATGCGCGCAATCCCATGGTTTGCAACAATTGTTGTGAAGCACGCACTTCATTGGTGCGTTCCCCTCCCGGCTCCGGCGTCAGTGAAAACCGTATCGTATCGCCGATGCCCTGTTGCAACAAAATACCCATCGCGGCCGACGACGCCACAATACCTTTGGATCCCATACCCGCCTCGGTGAGCCCCAGATGCAAAGCGTAATCACACCTGTTGGCAAGCATGGTGTTAACCGCAATGAGGTCCTGAACAGAAGAAACCTTTGCCGAGAGAATGATCTTGTTGGCGCCAAGCCCGATCTCTTGCGCGCGAGCAGCTGAAAGAAGAGCCGAGCTCACCATCGCTTCATACATAACCTCGCGCGCATCTTTGGGTTCAGACAAGCGCGCGTTCTCATCCATCAATGTTGTCAGCAGTTCCTGGTCGAGCGACCCCCAGTTGACCCCGATGCGAATGGCCTTGTCAAACCGCAGTGCTGTTTCGATGATGCTGGAAAACTGCTTGTCTTTCTTGTCTTTGAAGCCAACATTTCCCGGGTTAATCCGATATTTGGCCAGCGCCGCAGCACAATCGGGATTCTCACGCAAAAGCGTATGGCCGATGTAGTGGAAATCCCCTATCAGCGGAACCTTGACGCCCTGTTTGTCCAACGCCTCGACAATGTGAGGCACAGCCTTGGCAGCCTCATCTCGATCAACGGTAATGCGAACGAGTTCGGAACCAGCTTTTGCCAGTGCCGCAACTTGCTTAACAGTCGCTTCAATATCGGCCGTGTCGGTGTTGGTCATGGACTGCACCACAACCACACCGTTTCCACCAACGCAAACGCCGCCAACGTCCACTTGAATGCTGCGGCGTCGAGGTGCCAAAGGCCCGGCAACAATTTGGCTCATGGGCAAGTACCGTCACAGAATTTGTTGAATAAGAGGGATTGTCTTCGCATATCAGCAGCGTGCGTCAACCCTGCGGGTGTCGCGTGTGTCCCTACAGGCCCTGATGGCCTAGCCTCATCCTGGTCTCAAATGTCAGGTTAAGCACGCCCATTTGAAAGCAAGTCCTGAACGAAGGAAGAATTCAGGTGCCGTTCTTTTCGCAAGATGCACAAATGCCAGAGACTTCCACGAACTTGACCTTGGCATGAAATCCAGCATCGGCAGCAAGCGTATTGATTTTTTCAAATATCACCGGTGCCGGAGCTTCAGTAACATCTCCACATCGTTCGCAGACTAAAAATATAGGCCGGCCCTTTTTACCATGCTCATGACGTCGACATGCAAAGAACGAGTTCTTGCTCTCAAGACGGTGGATTGCTCCAACATCCATAAGTGCATCAATTGAGCGATAGACGGAAATTGGTGCGAGACGTGTTCCCTTTTCAGCCAGGCTGTCAAGAATATCATACGCCCCTACCGAACCATGCGTTGAAGCGATTTCCCTGAAGACCTGCTCGCGCAAATCAGTAAAGCGAAGTTTGCGCTCCTCGAAGGCTTCCCGGGTTCTCTCGATCATTGTCTCCACCCGGGCATGCTCTTCTTCCGGGGTGAGAGAAATCCCAGCCTTCACGCCCTCGCTTTTCCCTGGGGTACTTTTTTGAGAAGTCTTCAAGCGGACCTTGTTCATTTTGCTCGCCACTAACGGTTATTGCTATAAGAAGATGTTTATCAGAGCGTATTCCTGCCCCAGCTAACATGATCTAGGCTAAATCAGTAAACAAGAGGGCCAAGATCAAAGATCGCAGTTTAGGCGTCTCCCTGCCTTACTTTCGTGCACATATACCACGAAAACCAGTAACGCATCGTCATAGCCAATCATTTTATCTTAGCTCCTGTACGAGTTGGCTTATATCCAAGCAAGTACCGGTCCTTTGAATGGCAATTTCATAAGATGCATGGAACGAATATGAATTTCATCACTTGAAAAGCCCTAAGTGGACGCAGTTGGTAATGAGTGGACTTGCTCCAAGTTATATTATTGCAGCCAGGAGAACGGCGCTGGGTCGTATTGGCGGGTTGCATAAGAGCCGCCGCCTTGAAAGTCTAGCCGCCCCGGTTGTTATTGCTGCATTGCAAGATGCCAAAGTAGCCCCCGAGAGAGTAGACGAGATCATCATCGGCAATGCTATGCATGGAGGCAATCCCGCCCGTCTCATAGCTCTGGCTTCAGGGCTACCGGAAAAGGTTTCGGCAGTTTCAATTGACCGCCAGTGTGCCTCTGGCCTCGACGCCATCTTGAACGCTATTCGTTCTATAGGAATAGGTGACAGCCAGATCGTCGTAGCGGGCGGTGCAGAATCTGTCTCAACGGCTCCTTGGCGTATCGCAAAACCGCGCAGCCTATATCAAACACCCCATTTCATGGCCGTTGAACCCGTGACCTCTGACACCACAGAACAAACAGATGATCCACAGGTTTTTGAAGCATCAGAACAGCTGTCCAAACGCTATGACATTGATCGCGGAAGACAGGACGAATGGGCCTTACGCACCCATATGAAAGCCTCAGAGGCACAGAACAAGCAGCGCTTTGTCGGTGAGATCGTCCCGCTGCGTGCCAACGCAAACGAAGCCCGCGACCAAGGCACGTTAAGCGAACCCACAATAGATGAACTGGAAAGTCTTTCTCCCTACATTCCACCCACTGGAACTCTAACCCCGGGCAATACAAGCGCCATGCATGATGGCGCCGCCATTGTCGTGGTTGTCTCGCAATCGGTCTGGGAAGACTTAGGCAGGCCCCCGGCCATGCGGCTCGTTGCAAGCGCCAGCCTGGGAGTTGCTCCGCACAAAGAGGCGGATGCACCAGTGGAAGTCATGAAGAAATTATACCAGCGAGCGCAAGGTTTTAACCCAAAGGACATTGGTCTTGTGGAACTGGGTGAAACCTCAGCCGCCCAAGCCATCGCCTTCGCGAGCAATCTTGGAATTGACGACGACATACTCAATCCAGATGGTGGAGAAGTGGTGCGTGGACACCCTTTTGCAGCCTCTGGCGCGGTGCTGGTTGTGCGATTGTTTACGCGAATGGTCCGCAACCAGGAAGACAACGATCGTCCACAATACGCCATTGCAACGCTTGGTGCTATTGGCGGCATAGGCGTCGCAGCTCTGTTCGAGCGAGTCTAAATTATTTGTAACCTTAACGTGGCGAGATAAATCCAAGCCGCGATGAATCTGTTTCAAACACACAACTTACAAACAGAAATCTCTTTTCCGAGCGTATATCGCCCCATTCTCGCCGAACGAACAGGCAAACTGTTGTGTCATTGAATTAAATGCGTGTGGCTATTGCGCGACGGTGCGTGTTACATTTCTTTTGCCTCACTTGGATACCCGGCTAGGCAGGTTCCCCGCGCCTACGATGAGGTACTTGGCCTCGGCACTTTCAAAGGCTTTTTGTCAAAAAGCCTGCGCCCGCCATTTCAACTCTCGCGTTGCAAGGAGATCCTGACCGCATGGACTTTGTACCGATCGTAAATGGCATTGCTGCCAACGTTGCCCAAATGGGCGAGGCTGCTTCAGACCAATACGCTCCCCTTCTAGAATTCTTCAAGTCCAATGCCGTTGCCATGATCACCTTCGGCTTGTTGATTGCTGTGGTGTACGGATTTTTACGTCGCATCTGGAAACGCCTCTCAAGCACCATCGAAGATACCTTATTCTCCAACTGGCGCTTGGCGCTTCTCGGCGCAACCGGACTGGTCCTCTCCCTTGCTTCCGGCTGGACCACCTGGGACGGCATGAAGAATTTCACGGCCGAGCCCACACTTTCCCTGATGATCACCTTCGGCATCCAAGGCGTGATGCTGATCGTCGCTTGGCTCATTGGAGAAAGCTTCGCTTCCGGCATGAACCATCGCGCTGGCGAACGTTCGATCCATACGGTCGGCATCATCGGCGGAATTCTCGCCGCCATGGTCATCGTGGCCTCCGCTGTGGGTCTGTTTTACATTGGGCACCTACCGGTAAGTTCCGAAGGGTTGTTGTTTGGCGCCGTGGCCGCTGGTTTCATCGTGCTTGTTGGTTTCCTCCAGTGGGACCTTTTCCAACCCTACTTGCAAAGCACCCGCATAATCATGCGCAATGCTGTTTTGTGGGTCATGTTCCTGGCCTGCATGGCGACATCCGTTTTCTTCTCATTCGACAGCCTGTTCTCAACAATTTTCCCCGCTGAAGAGCGTGCACGCGCTGCGCAATTACGCGCTCAAAACCATGTCTCCGGAATTGTCGCCGACATCGGCGAGAACATCACAACTCGCCGACAATTGGAGGCGGAACGGTTGTTTGATACGGACGGATGGAAACTTTATGAGCAGCAGCTTGATAAGCTGGCCGCTCAAGCTCAGGGCTCGCAGCAACTCATCGAGGATTATTTCGTCTCCCAGATGGAAGCGCGTCGCGCTGCCATAGCAAAACAACAAGACCGCATCGCCACCGCAGAAAGTTCTCAAGCGGCGCTGAGCGCGCGCAAGATCCAACTCGATGAGGAAAACGCCAGGCTTGTGGCCGAGCGCCCAGCTCTAGTTTCGCAAGTTTCCCAACACAAACAAGTCATTGCCGGCCTGGAACGAAAGTTCGATGAACAGCGCGCCCTGACATTGGCAGAAGAGCGCGGCGTCGAAGGCTCGGGCAAAGAGGGGCGAGGTAAATTCTGGCGCGCCAGCAAGGAGCTCGAACGCAGGATCCGGGCCGAGATTGAGGTGGCAACCAGGCGCTTGAATTCCCCCCAATCTCGTTTGGCGCAAATTGACAAACGGCGCGCAATAATAAAAGGAGAACTTGCGCAAGTCGAAGGAGAGATTGCCAAGCTCAAGGGTATTTCTCAGACGGCCAACCAGCGCATAGCCGCAGCCAGCCGCTCATTCAGCGAGAACACGCAGGTCGAGAAAGTCGACCCGGCACGTGTCCTTCCCACCTTCGAAAAAGCCAAAGCGGCCTTCCGCCAGGACCCAACAGCTGATAAACTCAACGCGCTTCATACGCAGTGCACACAGCTCTACAGCGCCATGCTCTCCACGCCCGCAACCAAGGAACGTGTGCGCGCCATTGATTGCGATCCCAAACAAGCAGGCGAAGCGGCCTCCAGTATTTTCGCGTTGGATGCCGGCGCGGCCATGTTTGCGCAAAATTGCGCCGGTGGCGATAAACTCGAACGCATATCCACCACCGATGGCCTGTTTGCTTTCTCACGCAAGTGCCTCGCAGACTCTGGACTGCCAAGCGATGCTACGGAAAAGCTTCGCCAACAAATCAACTACGCGGAACTCAATCGCGATGACAAGGCTCACCGCTTCGTCGTCACCTGGAACGCCTTCCAGGACGGGAATCGCCTCGCTATTCTTGCCCTCGCTATCGCAATTGCCATCGACTTGTTGGTGTTCATGTCCGGACTGTTTGGGGCAAACGCTGTACGCTCACCCCTGCAAGACGTACCCTCGCAAAAGGCACGTTCTGCCTCCCAGCTTGAGGCGATCATTGAAAACGCGCTTCTTCCAGACAAGTACACCAACGCCCACGCGACCATCTCGGCAATGCAACCCATCACCCCGGTCGATGGCTTTACCCAGGAAGTTATAATTCCCTTTGAGGAAACACCCGATCGCGCGCGCGTATTGAAAGTCTTGAATGCCGGTTCGGCCATTGGCGCCGTTGAGCGTGATCCGCTTCATCCGGAGCGCTATTTCATCCGTCCCGAATTGTTCGAGTTTTTGTCCTTCACCGCCAAAACTTGCTTTGAGAAGGAAGAAAATCTGGGGCGTCTTGCCGATTTAAGAGGAATCGTCACGGTTGCATTGCAGCCCTATGTCGGGGATCACGCTGAAATTGTTTTAAACAACATGCACCCCATTAACGAGCGCGATGGCTTCTCATCTGAAATCCTCATGGAGCAGGTCTCCGATAACGATAAGTCTCTGGTTCGCAAAGTTTTGAATGCGGGCACAACCCTAAACTTCGCCCAGCAGGATGAGCGCAAGGGAGAGGAAAGCCGCTACTACATCCACAAAGAACTCTACAAAACCATCGCGATGATCGCCGCCACAATTCCCAAGCAGGGAAAACGGTTGGGCGCACATGCTCAAATTACCGGACCGCTCCCCAACAATTCCCCTGCTGTGCAACATGGCGGTGATTTAACCGACCGCACCCGAGCCTTAGACCATCAGGCTGAAAAAGCTCCCGCCCAAGGCGAAGAGAATGAAAAGGCACCTTCACCGCACAGTCCTGGCTCATCCGCAGGTGCTTCCAACAACAGGCATGACGTCAATCCAGCCCAACTGGAGCGCTACTATCGCGATGAGCTTCTCGAAGCACTCCAACTTCGCCCCGGCACAGACCGGGAAATAATATTATCTGGTGATGAAGAGGTACACCAAGCGGCAAGTGAATCCTGGAAGGCGCTATTGCATCGCGCAACAGAAAACCGGCCCTTGCACGATTTCATCGCGCAGTTCGAGCGAGATCGCAAGGACCGTTTCCAGAGTCTATATGAGAAATTCAAAAGAGCCGTTCATGCCAACTCTAAAGAAGCGGCCGCTCTCGATAAAATCAGCAGTAAAGTGTTTTCCGCGTGGCCCATCCTGATGATGCATCCCGATACAGGGTTGGTTCAGATGCTCATCAATCGTCTGGATGAGGCCGCCTCCAGCGACGGCATGTTAAAACCTGAAGACCACGACCTCAGGGAAAGATTAACCTCAGCACTGGCAACACTTCGTTCCAACAAGCTTGTTGACGCTCTCACTTGGCAAAAGGTCGAAAATGTCATCGCACAGATTGCACCCCACAGCTCCCAGGTCGATATGCCCAATGTGCTTCGAGATCGTGATGCGACACCCGACAAGAACGAAAACATAATTCCCATCAAGCCCATCAAACGTCCCAACGGAACAAACGTCTAAAACAAGCCTTGAAAATTACAATTTCTTAAATAACCCGCGTTGCTTGAGTGCAATGCGGGTTATTTCACATTGTTGCCATCCCACCTGCTCTTTTCCGCCCAGCATCGCGCGTAGCAATCTTTGAAACAATCGGCCCCCCATAGGAGTTTTCATTCCATGTCGATAATGCGCCCCCTAAAAGACATCCTTTCCCGCCCAAGAATTTCTCTCGCTGCCGGAACCGCTGCAATTCTTGGTCTCGCCATGACCAGTCCCGCCATAGCGGGCAACGTCAATATCACCGCCGACCTTGGCCAGGAAGTCATTTCAACCAAGGGCGGAAAAGTATATTTACGCCTCAGTTTGAAAGCACTTCGACGTGAAAGCAGCGACAGGCGCACCCCCGTCAACGTCGCTCTGGTGCTCGACCGTTCAGGCTCAATGAGAGGCCGGCGCATAGAGGCCGCGAGGGAAGCCGCCCGCCAGGCAATCTCTCGATTGGGACGCGACGACTATGTATCGCTTGTTGCCTACAATGACGGTGTTGACGTTTTGGCACGCGCTGGTCGGCTCGATGATCATTTCGGATTGAAAGCCAAGATTGATCGCATCAATGCGGGCGGCTCCACAGCACTTCACGCTGGTGTCAGCGAAGGTGGACGTCAAGTGCGCGAATACTATTCAGGCCGACGCGTTAACCGCGTGATTCTGATGTCCGATGGTCTGGCCAATGTCGGACCTTCCAGCCCTGCCGAACTAGCAAAACTTGGCCAAGAGCTGGGCAGCAAAGGCATCTCGGTCACAACCATTGGCCTTGGTCTCAGTTACAACGAAGACCTGATGAGCCGTCTGGCTTTGGCCAGCGACGGCAACCACGCATTCGCCAAAACACCGGACGATCTGGTGGAAATTTTCGATCAGGAATTTGGCGATACACTCTCCATCGCCGCTCAGGACATCGAAATCATCATCGAATGTCACGAGGGCTTCAGGCCCAAGCGTATCCTTGGCCGTGAAGCGCAGATCGACGGAAATCGTATAAAAATAAAGCTCAATCAGCTGACCGGCGGCTCCGAGCGTTATCTTATCGTGGAACTTGAAACGGAATCTGGAAAACCTGTTGGTACCACAGATGTTGCCAGCATTGATGTACGATATCTGGATCTTGAAACAGGCGGCCGCGAGTCGGTCCAAAGCCAAGTCAGATCACGCTATTCTCAAGATGATGACGAAGCGCAAGCCAGCATCAACAAGTCCGTCATGAGCCAGGTCACAGCCCAGATCGCAACAGAAACCTCAGAGCGTGCGGTCAAACTTCGCGACAAAGGAGACGTTGCAGGCGCGCGGCAATTGCTCCAGGAAAATGCAGTTTACCTGAAGAAGAATGCCGAAAAGCTGGGCAGAGGCGAGGGAGCAGCACCTGCCGCTTCCATTTCCGCTCTCGGTGCCCTGGCCAAAGAAAGCAATGATGCTGCCGCCAGCTTGGATGAAAAAAACTGGGCCCGTACCCGCAAGTCCATGCGTTACCAACAGCACAAATCAAAACGCCAGCAAACCTATTAGAGGCAAATCAAAACGTGAGCATCGGTTTTCGTATAAATCACGCGCGAAAACATGTTTCTAGAACACTGCAAAGATTCCAGTCTCCAGAGCGATGTTCTGGGTCTTGGAAATAAAAAAAACGGAGCGTAACACTGCGCCCCGTTTTTATTGTTTCAACATCAGATTATTTCTGAAACGCGATGATTTTCTGGCGCTGCTCTCCCAGCCCGTCAATGCCACTGTGCATCTCATCACCCACCTTGAGCCACTTGGGCGTTTCCATTCCAAGCGCGACACCTGGAGGTGTGCCCGTGGTAATCACATCACCGGGTTCCAAAATCATGAACCGCGAAACATAAGCGAGAATATAGTGGACCTGAAACACCATGTTTGATGTGTTGCCCGTCTGACGTCGCTCGCCATTGACGTCCAGCCACATACCGAGCGCTTTCAAATCAAGTTCATCTTCCGTGACAAGCCACGGGCCGATGGGACCGAATGTCTCGAACGACTTGCCCTTGACCCACTGACCGGAGCGCTCCGTCTGAAAGTGCCGCTCCGAGACATCATTGCACAGGCAGTAACCGGCGATATAATCTGCGGCCTCCGACTCCTCGATATAGCGCGCGCGTTTGCCGATAACGAATGCAAGCTCAACCTCATAGTCGAGCTTTTCGCCCTCAAACGGCATCATCACATCATCCGTGGGACCACAGATGCAGCTCGCGATTTTATTAAACAACACCGGCTCACGGGGTATGCGCAAACCAGCCTCCGCAGCATGGTCGGCAAAATTCAAACCAATGGCGATAAAGTTACGCGTACCCGTAACCGGTGGCCCCAAGCGCACTCCCGGGTCAACTTTTGGCAACGCGGAAGTATCAAGCGATCTGAGTTTGGCGAGATTTTCCGGCAGCAATGCTTCACCTGAAAAATCAGACACGTGAGCGGACAGGTCCCGCACCATACCTTCATCATCAACGAGTCCTGGTTTCTCGAAACCCGGTTCACCAAACCGCACAAACTTCATGCTCAATCCTCTTCGTGTATTTGCAAAGTGCCCCGGTCAAAATTTTTACAGCCAGGATCACGCTTATGAATCTGAAAACCAAGACCCTGGATAACGGCTCCGCTCGGCAAACACCATAGGAAGACAAAAAGAACAGGGGCCTTTTCACAAACGAAGGGGGAATTATCTCGTTATTTCCAATACGTTTGTTGCGCGGCCATCGCTCTCAAAACCCTGGGCGACAACCTGGCCGGAGGCTGCGTCCCCAATCATCACAAGGCGGGTTCTGGGGTTGAGGATCGGCTTTCTCAACCATCCAAATGATCCATCCATCACCGTCGGTACGTCTTCCATCGCCCGCGCACGCCCGGCACTGTCTATGCCGCGCGCCTTACCCCTCAAGTCCTTTGCGATCCAGTGGTTGGCGGCCACACCAGGCCCTTCGTGGATCCGCGCATCGCTCTCCGTTCGCTCAACGACAACCATCTCTGACCCACGTGTTCCAGACAGAAGAAAAATAGCCGGAGAAGCAATAGGTTGCTTTATCAGCATCTGTTTGGCGCTCTCAAAATCAGGAGCTTTTTCAAAAACTTCTCGCAGCAGATGTGCCGGTGTGGGGTGCGTCATCCCCCAAACACGAGCCCGGTTGGCAGCCCAATCAAGAGCGTAAAGCCCAATGGGCCTTCGCATTGGCGCTTGGTTCAAGGCCGCGCAAAATCGGTCCGAAGCGACCCCTTGCAAAACGCCTGTAAACCCGGGCCACGTTAAACTCACAAATGGCCCAGCGGCGCAGCCCTCAACCTTTACCGCAATGACGTGATGGCCAAGCCCCGGTGTCCGCCAATCCAGAACACGAATAAGCCGGGCAGTCTCCCCGTTGGGAGAAGGTGCAACACGGCATGTGCAACCCCACTCGTAATTCACCGAAAGAAAATAGGCACCAGGTCGGCCAAGCTGGCTGGCTATGCGGTCGATTTCTCGAACATGAAGTTTACTGCATCGCAAAAGCCAGCGTCTTGAAACCGCGTCAAGGGCGCGCAAGGCTGTCCTGGGTACCAGCCGAGTTGCCCCATGGATCAGGTCAACAGCCCGCTTAGGGTGTGCTAGTAGGGTCTCAAAGGGAAAGTCCGGGCCCGTCTTTACCACAGGAATATCAGATAGATCAGCGCTCACAGTGAACCTTTATTCTGATGATGTAACTGCCGTTTTCAGCAAATATGAGTCGCCAGTTTTGAGAGTTCCCGTGATAACCTACAATTTTGACCTCAACGGGCTCTCAGATCAGTTGACAATGTGAATCACCTGAACGATAACTTCCCGGTCGCGGATGGCATTAGCCTTTCGCGCAAAAGGCGCTGTCCGAGGCGAGCTGATAACCAACGTCCATATCCACTTTTTCATATGGGAATTGACCTCTTAGCTCATGAAAGTCCACGTATTCCCACAATTTGGGGTGATCGTGGCGCCGCAGGGCGCGGAAAACCAAATGCCGTAAGTTAAGGGTAAAAGCCTTCAAATACAGAAGGTTGCCAACTTTACGGCGTCAATTGAAGGGCCAAAGCCATGTACGCTGTCATCAAGACAGGTGGGAAGCAATACCGCGTCTCCAAAGACGACACTCTCACAATCGAGCGCCTGGAAGGCGAAGCCGGCGGCAAGATCACATTCGAAGATGTGCTGATGGTCGGTGAGGGCGAAAACGTCAAGATCGGCACCCCGATTGTAAAAGGAGCGAAAGTTACCGCGGAACTCGTCGAGCAAAAACGCGGCCGCAAGGTCATCGCATTCAAAAAACGTCGTCGTCAGAATTCACGCAGAAAGCGCGGTCACCGCCAGAACCTGACAACCGTCAAGATCACAGGCATCTCCGGCGCCTAACTGACAACCGCACGCAATTTGAAGGACTAAATTCCATGGCACAAAAGAAAGCAGGCGGCTCGTCTAAGAACGGTCGCGATTCAGAATCCAAACGCCTCGGCGTAAAACGTTATGGTGGCGAGCACGTCATCCCCGGCAATATCATTGTTCGCCAGCGCGGCACCAAGTGGCATCCCGGAGACGGCGTAGGCATTGGTGTGGACCACACTATCTTTGCAAAAGTTCCTGGTCAGGTGGAGTTTCGCACCAAAAGAAACGGCCGCACATTTATTTCTGTCCGTACGCCTGAAACCACTCAGTAACAAATCGCATTATCCCAAGCATTGCTCCAATGGGGGAGGCGGTTTCATTACCGTCTCCCTTTTTATTTACGAGCATTATTCATGACGCTTCAAACCCCGGCCAGATCCAGCGTAGAGCAAAACGTACTCACATTTCGCGAATTGACGCTCTCCGATATTCCACGCATTGCCCTTCTTGCAGGAGATTGGGAAGTCGCGCGCATGACAGGTCGAATCTCTTATCCCTACAACGAAGCTGCCGCGGTCCAATGGATTGAAGATCTACTACCAGGTGAGATGGTACGTGCCATAATCATCGACGAACAACTCATAGGAATTTGCGGGTATGCTCCCGATGAGCAAGATAAGACCTCCGCCGAAATCGGTTATTGGATCGGTAAACCATTTTGGGGCCATGGCTACGCAACGCAAGCCGGACGCTGGCTTATCGAACGAGCCTTCAAGAAAAACAAATTCAACCGGCTGACTGGCGGACATTTTATCGACAATCCGGCATCCGGGCGTGTTCTTGAAAAACTTGGATTCGCAGTCATAGGACCGTGTCATTGCTGGAGTGAAGCGCGCGCCTGCAACGTGGACGCACTTATCTATGAATTGCATGCCCCCAAGTCATATTGGCGCTGGTCATGACGATGTTATCATTGGCCACCAACAGGCTCCTCTTGCGCCCACCTGAACCGCGCGACTCCGAAGATCTCGTCGAAACGATCGTCGATCCGGGTATTATGCGCATGATGGGTACGATACCCTCGCAGTATAAGAGGGCACATGCCGACGCATTCATAGCCCGCGCCCGAGACTTGCAGTCTGACGGACCGGAATGCCTGTTTGCAATTACCCGCTCCAACCGGCTTATCGGCATCATCAGAGTAGATCCGCGCGGTGGCCATCGGTTTATAGCCTATTGGATCGCGCGGACACACTGGGGGCAAGGCTTGATGAGTGAGGCGCTGCCTGCGATAATCGCTTACTATTTCGCCACGCGCGAGGTTGCCGAAATATACGCTGACTATTTCGTGGACAATGTCGTTTCAAAGCGCATCTTAGAGAAAAATGGTTTTGAGAAAGTGGGCGAACAAACGGTGCATTCCCACTACCGTAACGAAGACGTTCTGGAAATTTGCACACTATTGACACGGGAACGGTTTATGCAATTAGGCCATGTACCTGACAAGGCTAAGGCGAGTTCATGACCAAAGGCCGTCGTTTGCTTGAATAAAGGACTTCAAAATATGAGTATTTGGACACGAACAGCCGCAGCCACCCTAATGTTTGCATTGCTTTCACCTCAGGCATTTGCCGAGGAGTCGAAGGGAGCGTCCAACTTGGATGCGCGCATTGCCACCGCACGTGCCAGTGTTAAACAACTTGCAACAGACTTGAAAAAGCATCTGAAGGCGGCGTTGGAAACGGCAGGGCCAGTCCACGCGCTACCCGTTTGCAAAACCATCGCGCCCGCACTTGCTCGGTCCCTGTCAACGAATGGATCGTTTACCATACGCCGCACCGCTTTAAAACTTCGCAATCCAGATAACGCCCCGGATGATTTTGAACGTCGGGTCTTGGAAATGTTCGACAAAAAGATCAAGGCGGGGGAGCCGGCTGCTAAAATGGAATATTCTGAGGTTGTCGAAGCCGGTGGCAAAAAATTGTTTCGCTATATGAAGGCTATACCAACAGCAAAAAAACCATGCTTGGCTTGCCACGGCAGTAAAATAACAGCACGGGTCCGCGAACATATCAAGGAACTGTATCCGCAAGATCAAGCCACCGGTTTCAAGGCCGGCGACCTGCGCGGAGCGTTTTCAGTGACCCAAACAATCCGCGAAGATGAAAAAACAAACCAATGAAATTTCTCGATTCCGCTAAAATTTATATCAAGTCTGGCAACGGTGGACACGGCTGTGTGAGCTTCCGCCGCGAGAAGTACATTGAGTTTGGTGGCCCCGACGGTGGCGATGGCGGCCGCGGCGGTGATGTTTGGGCACTGTGCGTCGATAATCTCAACACTTTGATTGATTACCGCTACCAGCAACATTTCAAGGCCAGAAGCGGCACGCCGGGTATGGGCAAAAATCGTTCTGGTCCCGCTGGTGAAGACTGTATTTTGAAGGTGCCGCCTGGAACGCAAATCTATTCCGAGGATCTTGAAACAAAGATCGCCGAACTGATGAATCCCGGTGATCGGGTGCTCCTGGCAAAAGGTGGCAACGGCGGTTTCGGCAACGATCATTTCAAAAGCTCAAGGAACCAGTCACCACGTCACGCCAACCCCGGCTTGCCCGGAGAAGAACTGACCATCTGGCTGCGCATGAAAATGATCGCCGATGCTGGGTTAATTGGTCTTCCCAATGCCGGCAAATCGACGCTGCTTGCCGCCTCGAGTGCCGCAAACCCGAAGGTCGCAGATTATCCCTTCACCACCTTGCACCCAGGCCTTGGGGTTGTGAAAGCCGGCGAAACCGATTTCGTTCTGGCGGATATTCCCGGCCTCATCGAGGGGGCCCACGAGGGCGCCGGTTTGGGCACGCGCTTCTTGGGCCACGTCGAGCGCTGCCGTGTCCTACTGCACCTCATTGATGTAACCCAAGACGACGTTGCGGAAGCGTATCGTATTGTGCGCGGTGAGCTTGAGGCTTACGGCGGCGATCTGAGTGAGAAGAAGGAACTTGTGGCTTTAACGAAGTGTGACGCCGTAGATGCTGACACCAAGGCTGAAAAAGCACAGCAACTCAAAGCCATCTGTGGACAAGAACCGATGCAATTGTCCGCCGTCTCGGGCGAAGGACTGAAGGCTGTACTTTATGCCATTACAAATGAGATCAACGCGCACAAAGCCGAACAAAAGAAGGCCGCTGAAAAACCCAAAGCTTGGCAACCCTAGCCCAACAAATAACGGCTAAACTCCAACTGTCTCAAGCGACCGTCCTATAAAGTCACCCTACAGCAGTTACTCATCTCTGAGATCGTGCGAGCGCCGACCAGCGAGCGCGTGAATCGAAGAATCAGGAGAAAAGCCTGAGATCGTGCGAGCGCCGACCAGCGAGCGCGTGAATCGAGAAATCCAGAAACATGAGAGAATCGAAACCATGACAATCGAATATCTTCGCTATTCCATTCCCCAAGGGATGGAAGAAAAATTCGAAGCCGACCTCAAAGCTGCTTTAACAATTCTAAGGCAGTCGCAGTTCTGTAAAGGCTGCGAACTGTCTCGCTGCGAAGAAAAACCAAACCTCTACATATTGCGAATCCATTGGACCTCGACAAAGGATCATGTTGAAGGATTTCGAGCCAGTGCGCAATTTCGCGAATTTCTACCCCTGGTTCGTGCCTATTTCAAACACGTTGAAGAAATGCGCCACTACAGGCCCCTGGAAATATAACGACCCCTAAGTTGGTAACACCGCAATGAAATGTGGGTGCAGCCGGTCAACCCGGCGACACCCACTCACATCACATTCTGGATAACTGTGTCATTCAATATGAAAAGGCCGAGACAAGCCTAGGCGTACAGTACCCATGCCGAGTTCAACATTCCGATCAACTCCGTTGAACTTATAATCCCGCTCACCAAAATTGTAGCCAATCGCTTCTATACGAGCTCTCCATTGTTCGGCCACGACAAACTCCACGCCAAGGCCATAGGCAAAACCAGCGCTGATTTCGGTTCCATCGTCCTTGGAGTTCTCCGGCTTAAGAGTGATGTCGCTCAAGCCAATCCCAGCAGTACCATAGAGAAATACGCTGTCCCAGGCATAGCCGACACGCAGCCGAGTGGATGCGAGAAACGATCCATCTAATTCACTACTCCCTAAAACCGGATCGGTCTCGCGGCTGTCAAATCCCGCAGTAGAGATGTCAATTTCAGCACCAATCATCCACCCACCGTTGGCAGCACCACCAAAACGCCCGAAATTATAACCTACATGTCCCCCAAGCTGGGCACTGCCCTCAACATGTTTGAACTCATCGAAACCAGCACCTTTATCGATCAGTCCTCCGCCGCCCGTTGCTCCAATATGAAGACCCGCATAAGGCCCCTTCCAATGATCAACCGCTGTCGCAACAAACCCGTCGGGAGCACCATTCGACAGATCGTTGGCGAGGGCGGAAGAGGAAATCGTAAGACCCAGGGCCGCCATAAGCGAACAAATCTGATGGCGTATCTTGTGAAAATGCATTTGTTATTCCTCGAGCGTTGTTCTAAGAAGGTTTAGTGATTGACTCGCAGCAAGGAATTATTATAAAACAATAAGAAATACAAGTAAAATAACAAACAAAAGAGGTTCCTTATGAGCACAACAGCCCTAAATCACCATCCAGTGTCGCAAAGAATCATCACTCTGGCTCGTTACGCTCAAATCGCAACACTGCTTGGTTTCATCCTGCTTACGGGAGCATCCCTCTATGCTTTTTTTGCTTGTGCCTTTGATGAAGCCAGCGCCAACACCCTATTGAAACAAGAGTTTCTCGACCCAAACTCAACCGCTGTGTTCACGCTCCTGGAACGACTGCTGGGTATAACCTTGCTGTTCGCCCCAACCTTAATCGGGATTATCGCACTAGGAAGCGCATTTAATTTGTTTGCCGGCTATCGTCGAAATGAGATTTTCACTAAGGCCGCAGCAGCCAGATTGCGCTTCATCGGCTGGATGGTCGTCCTGTTGTCGCCAGTAAACCAGATCGCACAAACCCTAGGAACGGCGTTCTTTAGCCCATTGGAAGAGCCTGGCCGCGTTAGAGTAGAGGTCTCTTTCACAGATACCGATATATATGCGATTGTTTTCGGTCTGCTGATTGTCGTTATTGGCCACATCATGTACGAGGCAACAAACCTCTCGGATGAAAACCGCTCGTTTGTCTGATACAGGTGAAAGCAAAAACGAACCATCAATATAAAAACAAAAGCGGGCAGACACCTTGCCAATCGT
This sequence comes from Alphaproteobacteria bacterium, assembly GCA_024275435.1. GTDB lineage: Bacteria > Pseudomonadota > Alphaproteobacteria > Rhizobiales > Hyphomicrobiaceae > JAJRZC01. The sequence goes on along the minus strand of JAJRZC010000309.1, from coordinate 18,821 downwards.
AGTCACACTCGACGTTATGCTGGCCAAAAGAAAAATCCGCTCCAAGCAATTGGCGGAAAAGGTCGGCATAACCGAACAAAATATCTCGTTGTTGAAATCAGGAAAAGTGAAGGGTGTGCGTTTTGATACCCTGGAGCGCATCTGCGAAGTACTAGAGTGCCAGCCCGGCGATATCCTCACTTATGAGCCGGGTGAGAAGGAACCCGGGGACTGATGGTTTCAAAGCTCCTGGTAAGAATCCGATGTCCAAAGCCCAGGAAATTACCGCAATCCTGAATGCAATGCCGCTTCCAGCACATTAGATCCAGCCCAATCGGCTACAGCTTCGGGAACGACCCAGGCGCGCCAGTCACGCGTCCCAAAAATCTTGTCACAACTCAAACGACCGGCAACCATAGTACACGAGTGGTCAGCCTCGATAAGCCGGCTTTCACGACGATCGTGACGCAGGATTTTCAGGTCCACAGGTTGCAAGGATGCAGAGCGGCTGCGCAGGTTAACTTCACGGAAAATACACGCCGGGCTTGATCGGCATGAAAGACCACGCATACCAAGCGCAACACCTGGACCAAACGCCTTGGAACGCAAAAGCTCCTTAGCAGGACTAGAGGGTCCTTGGCTTAGGTAGCATTTGTCGCGAATACATAACATCGGATCTGCTGTCTTGCTCCAGCGCCGTATGCCTTTCTTTCCAACATTCATAATCAGCAAAATTGTAACGCGGCGATCATTTTCAACGATTGACTGAGGGGGGTCCAGGTCACCTCCACCCAATGAGCTTCGCGACCCTTGTACATGACGCAGGCGATTGGATAGCTGGTCAGCTTCTTGGCGTCGTTGATCCACCATCCAGTCCCCATTGGTTTCCAAGCGACCCTCTTGTTGCCGGGCCAGTTGAGCCGCCTGCTGCCATTGGTTTTGGCGTGCTTCTTCCAACTGGCGGCGTTTTTCAGCTTCAACCATGCGCCGTTGTTGAGTTTTTATGGATTCTTCCCGCTCAATGGCACGTTTGCGGCGGTCTTCAAGTTCTTTTTGCAGATACCTTCGTCTTTCCTCATCTACCCTGCGCGCTTCATCGGCCGCTCTGGCAGCATCCTTGCGACGCGCTTCCATCTCGCGACGATTACGCTCGATACGTCTGCGTTCATCCCCTAGCCGGCGCAACTCATCGCGTTGACGAGCGGCAGCCTCGCTTGCGGCGTCAGCAACCCGCTGAGCCTCACGTTGGCGCTGTTGGGCAAGCTTGCGTTCTTCTTCCGCTTTTTCGCGAGCGGCTTTGGCTTCTCGTTGTTTTTTCTGCTCTTCAATGCGTTTACGTTCAGCTGCACGAGCCGCCAAAATTTTCTTGCGTGAGATTTCCGCAAGTCGCGCTTTTTCCTTTGCCGCTTTCTCTCGTTCAGCCTGGACTTTCTTTGCAGCTATCTCAGCTTCGCGTTTGCGCGCACGTTTAGCTTCCTTGCGAAGCCGTGTTTGTTCAACCAGACGCTGAGCTTCCTTTTTGCGTTGGGCTTCCTTGCGTTTTGCCATTTCAGGATCAGGCAAAACTTTTTCTGATTGTTGGGACTTTGGTTTTGAGGCTTGTTTTGCCGGTTTGCTTTGTTGGCCTGATGTGCTTGTCGTCTTTGCTTTCGCACGCGCCGCATCAGCCAGCTTTTTAATAGCCTGTATTTTTTTCAAAATTTCAGGATCTAGGCCACCCCCTTGAGAAGCAGGCCCTTGAGTTCTGGAAGAACTTTCAGATTGAGAATCGCCAGAATTAGAAAACTTGTTGGCCAAGGCCTCTGCTGCGTCCTGCTCTTGCGCCAACGCTAGGCTGGAAGCCTGTAAAAGAAACACAAGGCTCAACGTCATCAGCCCAGACAGGCAGAACCGAAGATCGAAGTTTAATATTCTATACATCCCGCGTATTCCACAAATCGCTCAAGCAACACTGAAAAAAATCAATTCCAAAATCTCAACTCGCATCATCTTTGAGCCTGTTTCCAAAGTTTCAATGAGACTATAAGCGCAACAATGCCGTTATTTTGGCATCATGCCGCTTTGTTGTTGAACACAATCTGAACGATCCAGATTTCTCGCTATTTTGAGCCTTTATCCCGGACGATCGCCCTCAAACCCTCGCGAAATGTGGGGTACTGCAACACAGCACCCAGATCTGTCTTGATCCGCTCATTTCTCATTCGTCGTTGTTCGCCATAAAAGCTCCGGCCCATTGCCGACAAACCGGCCTGTTCGAACGCAATAAGAGGAGGAGGTTTCATCCCCAAAAGTTCCGCACCATATGCCACCACGTCCTGTGGAGGCGCAGGTTCATCATCGCTGACATTGTAAATACGGTGCTTCCCACAGCCCGTCATGGCAGCAATGAGAACATTGGCGATATCCTCAACATGAATCCGATTAAACACCTGTCCGGTTTTTTCAATACGCCGTGCCGTACCGGACAAAAGCTTATCTATGACACTGCGCCCTGAACCATAAATCCCTGCGAGACGAAACACCTGGACACTCAGGCCATCTTCGTCGCCAAAATCGAGCCACTCCTTCTCAGACAGCACCCTTCGCTTGGCTCTTTGTGATAGCGGAGCAACAGGGGTACTCTCGTCAACCCAGCAATTGTTCTGGTCTCCATAAACCCCGATCGTTGAAAGATACCCCACCCAGGTAAGCGTGGACGTTTCGCGCAGTACATCTTTGTAAAGGCGCAGCATCGGATCACCATTGTCATCTGGTGAAGCCGAGACAAGAAGATGCGTGGTGGATCGCAGAGCATTTACAACACGATTATCTCTCTTGACACCATCCACGCAAAAGATCGTGCGCCCCGGTCCTTGAAGGTTGCTTTCAGCCTCACGTGAACGTGTCGTGCCAACAATATCAAAATGTTTCCTGATGTCATTGCGTCGAGCAAGCGCCTGCGCGCTAAAACCGAAACCATAGCAAAACAATTGGCCAGTCATTTTTCTTCAAACATCCATTCTTCACGCACATCAGGGTCGGCTTCCAAAACGAGGTAGCGCGCCTTGAGAGTCTGCACATCTGCCTTTGAACAAAGTTTGCGTAACGCCCAAACCGCCATTGCCCGTACCAGGGGCGAAGGATCGCAAAGCAACCTTTCCACGCCACAGGTAAGCTTTTGTTCCCCGGAGTTTCCCGCAGCTATTAAAACATTTCGCACAAACCTGTCGCGTCCCGTCCGTTTGACCGGCGTTCCGGAAAACTTGGACCGAAAGGCCTTGTCATCAAGCCCCAGTAATTCCTCAATGGGAGGATTATCAGTCCCAGCCATGGCAGCAAAGCGTATTTCACGTGTTCTGCTGGCAAACTTGTTCCAGGGGCAAACCGCAAGACAATCATCACAACCGAAAATGCGGTTACCCATAAGCTCTCGAAACTCTCGTGGAATATGCCCGCTGAATTCGTTGGTCAGATAGGCAATGCAACGGCGCGCATCCAGTTGATAAGGTTGGGGGAAAGCTTTCGTCGGACAAATATCAAGACAACTTCGGCACGAACCGCATTGATCTCCCATAGCGTCATCAAAGGGTAGATTTGCTTCCGATAAAATTGCTCCAAGAAACAACCACGACCCGAACTGGGGTGAGACTAGGTTTGTATGTTTTCCCTGCCAGCCGATGCCCGCCGCAGCCGCAAGCGGCTTTTCCATCAACGGTGCGGTGTCCACAAATACTTTGACGTCTTTTCCACTGCGCGCGTGCAATAGGCCGGCAATCTGTTTCAAGCGTCCCTTGATAATATCGTGGTAATCGCGCCCCTGGGCGTAGACGGAAATAATACCACGATCTTTATAAGCAAGAGATTTCAGCGGATTTTGCAACGGACCATAGTTTAAACCGACCATGATAACGCTACGCACATTCCTCATGAGCATTTTAGGATCAGCGCGACGATCCAGCGTCTCAACAATCCAGCTCATCTCGCCATGATGTCCCGCCTCCACAAACCCACGTAGACGCCCGGCGCTTTCACCTAGCTCATCCGGTCTAGTCACGCGCACACTATCAAAGCCAAGACTCAAGGCCCGCTCAACCAGCAAATCTTTGAGCCGTTGCGCAGATAGTTGTGTTCTCGTTTCTTCACCCACAGACAACTCCATCCCCGTTGAGGGGAAGCTCAGAAAAGAAGCCCGAATGAGTATCACTCATTAAAAATCGAGGTCCGTATAGTGTGCAGGTGGTGCCAGACCCGGCAACGTATCCATCAACACAGGGCGCATCGAAGGACGCGACTTGAAGCGAGCATACCACTCTTTGGCATAAGGGTAATCGTCCCAGGGAACTTCGCCTAGATAATCGATGACGGATAAATGAGCTGCAGCAGTGATATCAGCAAACGAGAGGTCCTCACCCGCAAGCCATTTGCGGCCCTGGGCCAAGTAGCTTGTATAACTCATATGATAGCGCAGGTTGGCGCCAAGGGTCCGTAGGATCTCCACATTGGGGCTGTGCGACGCGCCGGGTTTCTTGCGAGCATATATTTTCTCGATCAACAATTCAGAAGTCACCTCCCGATCAAGTTTGTGCCCAAACCAGTCCACAAGACGGCGAACTTCCGCCCGTTCCTCGCGGTTGCCGGGAAAACATGGGACCAGTTGTCTAGTAGAGGCTTTTCGGCGCAGCTCTTCCGCAATAAATTCACTGATTGAATAGACGCCGCAAAGTGTCGGACCATTTTCAAGCATAAGGACCGGCAATTCGCCTGCCGGATTCAAAGCCAAAAACTCTGCATGTAAATTCCAAGGTTGTTCCTCAACAAGTTCCGTTACGATCTCAACTTCTGCGAGAAGGATACGAATTGATCGTGAGTGAGGACAAAGCCTGAAATGCCTGAGCTGATGCATTTAGCTGGTTTCCGGAAGTTTTTCAAAAGCCACGGGTTTTTTGATAAGTGATGCAGAACCTGGGATATCACGCTTACCCTGTGGCTGAAGCGTGGCACTCGAGAATTTGATGTCTTATGCCCACTTGCACCACCCTGCCAGAACATGGTCTGTCGCGGAGCGGGAAAAAAATTACCGTAAGGGGGCCCCCAGGCACAGATTCATAAACTCGTGCGAATGGCACGAATTTATGAATCCATGGCCTTATCAGGGTATCTCTCTTTCCTTGAAATACAAAAGACGTCAATACCGGAGTGAACTCATGCAAACATGGCAAGTTATCCTGCTCGGACTGCTTGAGGGTCTGACGGAATTCATTCCTGTATCTTCAACCGGTCATGTCCTTCTGGCTGGGTACTTTTTAGGCTTTGACTCCCCGGGAAAAACATTCGAGGTTTTGATCCAACTCGGCGCTATCCTCGCTATATTGACAGTCTATTCCGCTAAAATCCTGCGTATCCTCTTCGATCTTCCCTCAGATCAACGAACACAGAAGTTCGTTCTCGGCATTCTAATCGCCTTTTTACCAGCAGCGGTTATCGGAGCCTCAGCGCATACGTTTATCAAGGCAGTTTTGTTCGAAAGCCCGGTATTGATCTGCTCCACCTTGATTATCGGCGGCATCATCCTGTTGTTTGTCGATAAGATGGAACTAAAACCAAAATACCACGACGTGATGGATTATCCCCCATCTCTGGCATTTAAAATTGGTCTCGTACAATGCTTGGCCATGATCCCAGGTGTCTCTCGTTCCGGCTCAACCATTGTTGGGGCTTTGCTGCTGGGGGCCGACAAGCGCTCCGCCGCGGAATTTTCGTTTTTTTTAGCCATGCCGACAATGGCGGGCGCTTTCGCATACGACCTGTACAAGAACTGGAACGTAATCGACGCTGATGACACCACAAGCATCATAATTGGCTTCGTGACGGCATTTTTCGCAGCGGTCGTCGTCGTTCGCTATCTGCTGGAGTTCGTCTCTCGCCACGGCTATGCCTTGTTCGGCTGGTGGCGGATCCTCGTCGGTGGCGCAGGCCTTGGGGCTCTTTACGTTCTCGGTTAGGCAAAAAACCAAGCAACATCCAATTGCCCCTAACCAGAGACCCGTCTACGCCCTGGCAGCCCTACACATGCGCCGGTTGCACAAAGCTGTGCCCTAAAACACAGATGTTGAAATCTTGAAGGTCTGCAAGGCAGCTCTTTCTTTATCCGGTGCAAAAACGAAAGAACGTTTTTTATGTCTTCAAATTGAAATAAAGAACTGGAACTAAGCCGCGTGAGAAGCGGCTGGGTCCGTAAGAATGGCTCGTAAATCCGATTCATCAACCGCGCCTCGTAAGGCTTCAAGCATCTTCGGATCACGCACAAGACGTGAAATACGTGCAAGAGCCTTCAAATGGTCGCCACCTGCGTGTTCGGGTGCCAGCAGCATGAATATGAGATCAACAGGTTCATTGTCATGGGAATCAAACTCAATGGCTTCTGGCAGCCTTGCAAAAAGGCAGATGATATCCGGAAGATTGGGGAATTTTACATGCGGGATTGCGATTCCACGACCCAGCCCCGTAGAGCCCAACCGCTCTCGTTGAAGCAATGTATCGAAGATATCGCGCTCATCAAGACCCGTAATCTGGGCCGCACGGCCAGCAAGTTCCTGCAAAGCCTGCTTCTTACTTTTGGCCTTCATCGAAGAAATAATGCCTTCGGAGGCTAGAAGGTCGCCGAGATCCATTTTCTGCCGTCCTACCGAATTCGCAGCTCGCGCATTCATATCACACCAACCACATTACTAGGCCATAAGCCTTCAAAATTAAGCGAAACAACTACACTTGTCATTACTAACTCACAGTTGCGGTCCCAGCCGCCCCTGGGGACTTTTCATTGAATGGATCAACCCATCCGATGTTTCCATCACCCCTTTGATAAACCACATTAATATTTCCACTTCCGGCATTGCGGAATATAAGAAACGGATTCTCGGTCAAGTCCAGATGCATCACCGCTTCGCTCACCGAAAGCTCATTTAAGCTGAACTCGTTTTCCGCGACAATCAAAGGACTATCCGGATGTTCGCCATCAGTTTCGGGCTGGTCAACCTTCACCACATGCTCTCGGGCTGCAAAAGCCTTTTCCAGCATTTTTTCGTCTCGACCGGATTGATGATGACTCTTTAGGCGTCGTTTGTACCGCCGCACACGTTTTTCAAGTCTGTCAACAGCAGCATCTGCGCTGGCGTAAGCATCTTCACCGACACCATGCGCCTCAACAAGAAGCCCAGTTTTCAACCGGATAGAACAGTCGGTTCGAAACCCCGTTCGCTCTTTCGAGAGCCGTATATGACCAGATATTTCAGGGCCAATATACTTTTCCAGAACATTTGAGACTTTTCCAGTGACATAGTCCTGGAACGCTCCCCCAGCGTCCACGTTCTTCCCCGTGACCTGCAGCGTCATCCCTTAACCTTCATGAAAATTGTTGGGCGCAGCTGACAGCAAAACAACCGCGCAATGAATCCCACTGGTTAGATCTGCCGAGCCTACAAATTTACGCATCTTGATCACTTCAGATCTCTAGCCCAGGGCCTTCCAGTATTGCTCATCTATCAGCCCGGGTCCAACAATATGAGCGTTGATTCCACAACCGAGCGACAAATTCACTGCGCACTGCAACGCCAAAAAACCTCAACATTGCTGCGCTGCAATATAAGGTGGCCTCCAATCCACCTGAAGTCAACCCCTTAGAGAACCTATTTCGCGTTAAGATTGTTATTTCAAGATCAATAGACAAGCCTCCAATCGAAAAAATGCAATAAAAAATCTACTTAGCTGAAAAATCAGTTGCGACAATGGATACCAGGGAGTCCAAAACACGAAGGAGCGTGAGACAAAACTCCAATGAATCAAAAAGAATCATAATATCAATGTGTTAAGCGGTTCAATCAGGTTGTGCCGGCCATTTGGGCATTGAGACGTTTCTCTCTGCGTCTATGCACAGAAGAACGAATGCCCATTGCTTCACGATACTTGGCCACGGTCCTCCTCGCGATATCAATGCCATCAGACTTGAGAATATCCACGATTTTGTCATCAGATAGCACCGCACTAGCCGTCTCGGCGCTGATGAGCTCTTTAATACGATGGCGGACAGACTCCGAGGAATAAGCTTCACCATCTCCAGAAGAAGCAATGGCCGAGGTGAAAAAGTATTTCATCTCGAACACACCGCGGCTGGTTGCCATGTACTTGTTCGATGTGACGCGTGACACCGTTGATTCATGCATGGAAATTTTATCGGCAATGGTCTTGAGGTTTAGAGGCCGAAGATGCTGAACGCCATACATAAAGAAACCATCCTGCTGACGCACGATCTCCTCGGCGACCTTCAAAATCGTGCGCGCCCGTTGGTCGAGGCTTTTAACGAGCCAATTGGCGGTTTGCAGACAATCATGCAGATAGTCTTTGTCTTTTTCAGAAGATTTGGATTTTCGAACGCGCGTATAGTAGGTGCGGTTCACGAGCACCCGCGGCAGGGTCTCGCTATTGAGTTCCACAAGAAAACTACCGTCTGAGGCCCCTCTCACAATGACATCCGGGACCACAGGTTGCATTTGGACAGAGCCAAACTGCAAGCCTGGTTTCGGATTAAGACCCTTGATTTCTTGAATCATCTCCGAGAGCTCTTCCATGCTCACCCCGACGGCTTTTTTCAGTCCCGTAAGATCATGGTTGCCAAGGTAGTCCAGATTATCCAGCAGTGCTGAAATCTGGGGGTCAAACCTGTTTTTCTCCTTCAACTGCAACGCCAGACACTCACCAAGAGATCGAGCAAAGACGCCAGGCGGGTCGCAACTCTGCAAAAGTTCTAACGTTCTCATCACAAGCTCTGAAGAAGCCCCGAGCCTGTCTGCAAGTTCCTCAATATCGGCCCGCAGGTATCCGGCTTCATCGACAACATCAATGAGATGTTGACCAATCAGTTTCATAACCGGGTCCTGCAACACGAGCGGCAATTGCTGAGTAAGATGATCCCGCAGTGAAATATCGTTTGCAACAAATGCTTCCAAGTTGACATCATCACTCGAAAAGCTCGATGCCGAACCATTGCCAACCGGTCCAGTAGAAACTCGCTCTAGCCGAGGGTTCAGATCACTGATAGCCGTATCAGGGTAGACATTTTCAAATTCCGTATCGAACGTTCCCTCTGGATCGGATGCCTGTTTGCCAATATCGGTCCATGAGTCATCAGGCAACCCCTCGCCACCAGCGCTTTCTTCCGTTCCATCACTTAGTTGATCGACAGAATTGTTTTCTTGCAGGTTTGCTGCCGTGTCCTGATCTCGTTGCGTATCAACGCCCCCATTCTCATCCGCTTCATCCAGTTCCAGCAGGGGATTGCGTTCCAACTCAGTCTCGACAAACTGGGAAAGCTCAAAATTAGACAATTGTAACAGCTTGATCGCTTGCTGCAGCTGAGGTGTCATCACCAGCTGCTGGCCGTGTTTAAGCTCTAGTTTTGTCGAAAGCGACATGTCTTAGACCTTGGCGAAGTTAACGCATTACAATTCCCATAACCCTGGGCTCATAATCTCACGAAGAATAACTGCGCAAGAGGATGAGTCCAGCCGGCTGGTTTTTGTATACCCTAACCCTCATTAACGAACATATTGCCAAGATAGACCCGTCTTACATCTTCATTAGATATGATTTCCTGAGGGTTACCTTGTGTAAGAACTTGACCCTCATAGATCACATATGCCCGCTCAACGAGACTTAGGGTCTCACGAACATTATGGTCTGTAATCAGAACGCCGATACCGCGCTGCGTCAAGTGACGCACCAACTCCTGGATATCGCTGACTGCTTTTGGATCGACACCGGCAAATGGTTCGTCCAGCAACATAAAAGAGGGCCGCGACGCCAAAGCCCGAGCAATTTCGCACCGCCTCCGTTCCCCACCTGATAAGGCCATCGAGGGAGATTTACGCAACCTTGAGATATTAAATTCTTCTAACAACTGGTCCAGTTGCTCATCACGTTTCTTTCTGGAGGGCTCAACCAGCTCAAGAACAGACATGATGTTTTGTTCCACAGATAGCCCTCGAAATATGGAAGCTTCCTGGGGTAGATATCCGATCCCCAGCCGAGCCCGCCGGTACATCGGTAACTTGGTGACATCCTGGCCGTTGATGGTTATTCGTCCCGAATCCGCAGGAACAAGCCCGGTGATCATGTAAAACACCGTGGTTTTTCCCGCCCCATTTGGTCCCAACAGGCCAACCGACTCGCCACGCCGCACAGCAAGGCTGACCCCTTTAACCACCTTTTTCTTTTTATAGCTTTTTTGGACTTCAGTAACCGTCAGCCAACCATCGGCAATCGCAAGCTCATCAAGCTCATGGCCTGTATTTGAACGCAAGTCTTCAAACTCACCACCACCGGCGAGCTCCGCGATATCCGATTTTCGTCCAAACGAAAAAATGCCAGCCAAACGTAAGTCCTCATTTCATCTCGGGTCATTTCATCCACACAAGGGCCCTAGCTTGCAGCCAAGGTGTAGAAGAAAACCATGTTGGTCAATTGACGCTGGTCGCGTCCTTTGGCTTGTTGCTCATGTCCATCAGGCTCACATAATCAGAGTCCGCGCCAATGCCAACAAATCCTGTTATTCTATCTCACTAAGCTAGATCTTTAAGGTTTATTCTACTTCTTCTTTTTCTTATCAAACTGGGAAGGAAAAAAGACCGCACTTGGACGCCCGCCCCGTGCGTTAAACCCTGGAGGGGGCCGCGACTCTTTATTCGTTTCTGAAGATGAATCGCTCACCGAAGAAGCCCATCCTCCGCCAGCACCACCAGGGCCTGTTTCAATGACGCTCAAGCCTGTGGCCATATCAATTTTAAGCCGCGTGCCCCGCACAATGTTCTTTCCCTGCCGCAGGGAAACAGCGCCCCCCAACTCCATGACATTCGCCACAACGTCAAATTCAGCCCAGTCACCCTTTGCGGTTTGTCCCGTTTGAGATGTGACCGTGACATTGTCTTTCGCAGTGATTTTTTTAATTTCTGTTTTTCCAGATCCCTTATCTTTTGCTCGTCCTTCATCAGCTCCGGTCGGATTGGCCACACTGATCTGCCCGTCAAAATGGGCTGTGAGAGAAGAGCTTTCGATCTGGAATGTTCCCTGCTTGGCCACAACGCCACCACGAAACACCGCCTCGTGGGCACCATTGTCCACATCAAGGCTATCTGCACCGATCAAAATTGGTGCGTTGGGGTCAGTCTGAAAAGTTGCCATTCCGGCTTTGGCGACATTTTTAGTCTTGGAGATCGCACTTTTTTTTGCCGCGCCGGGTTTCACTTCTCGATGAAGCGTCGCTTGAATGCGACCAGGTCCCGCACCACCACCCGGTGGTGAAGTGAGCTTCATCCGCCCACGCTTTCGGTCCACAAACAGCCGTCGCCCACGCAGGTTGTTCTTAGCCTGTTGCAGGATGACATTCCCCTCCAGCAGAACCGTCTCGTTTTTCTGATTTATAAACGCACGATCACTCGTGATTTTCCTCCCCTGCCCCGAGACAATAACCACTTGGCCTGTGAGGATGGCTGTTTCTTTCAAAACCTGAAATTCCGCACTTCGACTTGTGACCCGTTGATCGCTTCCGCGCGTCATTACGATTGGGTACTTGGCAACAATACGCTCAATTTTTTGTGCCCCCCCACCTAAAGGTGAGCGCCCCTGCTTGGCTTTATCTTTAGCCTTTGTTTTGGATTTCTGTTGGCGTTCAAAATGCACTTCAAGTTCGCTTGTCTTCAGCGCAGCATCATCCTGTCGCGCATGAACCGAACCAGAAAAAATGGCCAAGTTTTCTGCATTGGCAATTTTCAACGTTTCAGAAGTAATATCGACGGGGCTCCCGCTGCCAGAAAATAAGCTTGGCTTTTTCGCAGGTTTTGGAGCTGGCACACGGGTTGAAGCTTTTTTGATTTCGCTGGGGGGTGTTTGTTCCAGGCGCGCTTTCACATCCCCCTCGAAATGAACTTCCTTTTTCTTCTGCCATAGTGTCATCCGGTTGGCACGCAAAGTATTCGAGCGCATAGCCACAAACACAGGATCCTGCGTGCTGATCACACCGGTCTTGGTCAGTATCTTGGCGCTCTTGAGTTTGGCATGCATACCATCAGAAGAGCGAATGTCGATCTGCCCGCCCAGGTCTAAAATATTTTTGCTGGAATTGAATTGGCCGTTAGAGGCCGAAAGCAAAGTTTTTTCATCTTTGCCATCGACCAATTCTCCAGAAATCCCCTCAAGTAAAATAACGCCGGGGTTTTTGAAATCCTGTGCCGCGGTTTTCGCTGTGACGAGATAGCTTCCACCGTCATCCGTGAACCCCTTGTAACGTGGGTTGTCCATGGTGAGTTTGTCGGGAAGAATCGTTGGAATAGGCAACGCCGGCAGCACATCTGCCCATTCAGCAGCACGAAAAGCCGAAAGCCCATAAATCACCACAACAAACGCACTCGACACAGGTAAGAATATGCGAAGGGTCTTCACAAGAGCAGAATGGCGTTTGGCACGCGCAATCTCCGCAGCCTGTTGTGAGTCAATTTCCATGTGCTGCTCTGCACCGCTAGTAACGGTGCCCGAAGGATCATGAAGGTTAGACTGAAGCACCATTAGATAGAAACCGCCATCAAATCGAAACGACGAGGTCAAACTTGAAGAAACACGCTCGCCAAATGAATAGCCGAGGCTCAATTCCCAGCATCGAAATTGCACATGTTTCTCATCATTTCGATGATTAGTGAGTGGTTGCCGACAAGTCCATGCAATTGGGGAGATATTGGGACCAAACCCCCACAAAGCCGCTAGGGTCAACACCCATTAAAAAAACCGTAACGAAAATAACCCACTGACAGATCCGTAGTTAATGCGAGAAGATGTCAATATCGCTAAATCCTGCAAGGTCCAGATCCGCACGCACGGGCAGGAAGTCAAACGCCGCTTGAGCGAATTCAGAACGATTCTCGCGAGTAAGCATCATCTCAAGCCGTTCCTTGATTGCATGCAGATGCAGCACGTCGGAAGCCGCATACTCAAGCTGGTTGTCACTGAGTTCCTTTGAGGCCCAATCAGAACTTTGCTGCACTTTCGAAAGCTCAATGCCAAGTAGCTCCGAACACAGGTTTTTTAGTCCATGTCGATCGGTATAGGTCCGCACAAGCTTTGACGCGATCTTGGTGCAAAAAATCGGGCGAGTGGTGACATCAAGGTATTTCTTGAAAACGGCAACGTCAAAACGGGCAAAGTGAAACAGCTTGAGAACCTGCTCATTCAAAAGCAGCGACTTCAGATTAGGCGCGCTGTAATCCAGCCCATCAAACTGCACGAGATGCGCCGTGCCATCCCCTGCTGAAAGCTGCGCAACACAAAGCCGGTCTCGTTGCAGATTAAGCCCCAAGGTTTCCGTATCAATCGCAACACTTGACCCAAAGTCCAATCCTTCGGGAAGGTCGTTTTTATGCACGGTGATTTTGGGTTTAGCCATGACGTCTCTTTATCAGAAATAAGCCAACACCACAGTAAGTATGGTGTTTTGTGGTTTAAGAGCGTTGAACGGGTTTAGAGGTGATACCAAAAAAACCAAAACGCCGGCCAGTTCCTAGCGTTTTTAAGTACCAAAGGCTATCAGTCCTGCCGCCTGTGTGCCAGCCACCTGTGTGTAAGTCCTCAAAGCCTGAAAAACATCAACGGCACATCAAGTTAGCCGCATTCGGCGGCGCGTCACAGCCGGACGAACAAAGAGGACGTTTCAAACCGCGGTAGACAGACGACAACTTCCACAAGTATGCACGCGAGCAGCAAAGGTACGGAGCCGTCACAAACGGCGGTAGGCGGAGCCGTCGCAAACAAATATGGTGCCAGGAAGAGACTCGAATAATCAAAATAACTGTTTGATTTGAATGACATACCATCCGTGTGATTTTCCCGAACACCCCCACTGATACCCCCAGACACAAAATGGTTATCAGGTTCGAGTGCAGACACGGTACCCTCACGTCACATAGGTATGTATACAAGATTCTCGGCTCCACATCAATTTTAGCACACAAAGCACGACCGTAAAATATTCAGCCTATGGATCAAAGACAGAAAATAAGCATCTATGTTCGGCTATGTGAATCTAGGCAACCAGTGCCGATTCGGTTAGATTAAGTGCTGCCCAATGGGTTCGGTGCAACTGCCGCGGCTCTGGGGCATCGCGATGCTCCTTTCAAAAGGAGGACATGAAATGTCTCATCCGATGTCCCATCCAAAGCAGCTCGTTGACAAGAAGTCGCTTGTGAAATTGGTGCAGTATTCGCCCCAGCACATTGCGCGGCTCGAAAAGGCCGGCCAATTCCCAAAGAGGATCAGGCTCGGCCAAAACCGGGTGGCGTGGTTACTGTCCGAGGTCGAAGACTGGATTGATGAGCGGGTTCGGGCGCGCGAGGCCACTTTGGTTGAGCGCTAGGCTCTTCTTTTGAAAGAGCGGAAAGGCCGCCTTGTCTGGCTTCGGGCAGGCGGCCTTTCTTTTGTTAGGGAGGCGAGAAGGCCAGGAGCTTCGTCTCCGTATCAATGTCGCACAAGTTTTATTGATCGGGATAGGGGGACGCCTCACGGCGCCGCCCCTCCCACACCACCGGGCATACGGGTCACGTACCACGGCGGTTCGATCGGATTGAGCTTTCAGTCGAGACATGGAGTCGGGGCAGGCCGAGTGAATCGAAAACGTGGTTGCGCAGTGCCATTTGAACCGCCGGGTGTCCTGACATACGCCAAAATCCCGTCGGTGAACCGGCGGCGACCGCTGCATTGAACTTCTGAACGCCTCTGCGGCGTAGTTCTTTGAAGCGATTGCGACCGTTCTGCCACTGCCGCCAAAGGTACGATCGTAGTCTTCGGCGGATCCACGCCTCCAGGTTTGTGAGCACCCGCGGGGTCTGGCAGAAGCCGAAGTAACTGCGCCATCCAATCAGATATGGCTTCAGCTCTTCGATCACCTGCTCCAGAGATTTCCCCCGTGTCCGGTAAGTGAGTTCCCGGATTCGCGTCTTGAATTTCTTGAGGGCTTGCGGCGCAATGCGCCGTTCGCTCCCGTCATTCGAGATGCTGAAGCCAAGAAACTTACGGTCCTCCGGCCGCGCCACCGCACTCTTTGCCTCATTGACCTTCAGCCGCAACTTCTTGGTCAGGAACCGGCTCACCGAGGCCATCACCCGTTCGCCAGCGCGGTGGCTGCAAACATAAATGTTGCAGTCATCCGCGTAACGGCAGAAGCGGTGGCCCCGCCTTTCCAGTTCCTTGTCGAGGTCGTCAAGCATGAGGTTGCTTAGGAGGGGCGAAAGCGGTCCCCCTTGCGGGGTCCCCTCATCCACATGACAGACCAGACCGTCTTCCATCACCCCGGCCTTGAGAAAGGCCCGGATGAGTTTGAGCACGCGTTTATCGGACACCCGTACTGCGACGCGCGCCATCAGCATATCGTGATTGACTCGGTCGAAGAACTTTTCGAGATCGAGATCAACCACGATGCCGTAACCCTCGGCAACATAGCGTTGCGCCTGGGCCACCGCCTGATGGGCGGAGCGTCCCGGTCGGAAGCCGTAACTATGCTTAGAAAACGTCGGGTCCCAACGCTTTTGGAGAACCTGCAGCAAGGCTTGCTGGATCAGTCGGTCGACGACACAAGGCACGCCGAGTTTTCTGACCCCGCCGTCCGGCTTGGGGATTTCCACCCGTTTGACCGGCAGCGGCCGATAGGTTCCTTCAAGCAGCTGGGATCGAATGTCTGGCCAGTGTTCACGCAGGGCGCTTCGGGCCTCAATGATGGTCATTCCATCCACACCCGGCGCTCCCTTGTTCCTTCGAACGCGTTGCCACGCTCTTTTGAGATTCTCTCGCTCGCACATCTCCTCCATTAACGGTCTCGTTGAAGCCGGGCTTTCGAATACTGTCGCCGCCATGAGCGGTTCGGCGCCCTGGCAACCATCGACAGGGGCTTCACCCCGGTCCATCGGTTCCAGGGCTAGCTCTTGCTGAGTTTTCTGCCGCGTTCTGCTCATGAGATGCCAGTCCTACTTGCCGCTTCCGATCGTTCGGGCCTTCACATCACCGTTTCGGCTCGGGCCTATCTGTTGCTCCGCCTTTCGGCTTTGGAGTGCCTCAATAGCCTTGCCGACGCCATGAGCTACTATGCCCTCTGCTGATTCCTGCGCCGCGATCAGGTCACCTCTCGGTTTCCTCAGTTCAGAACTTGGAACAACGGCACAGGCCTCCCCAGGTAAGTTCGATTGCTTTCCCCGCACACCTGCCGGATCTACAGCCCTGGCCCTTGATGGATATGGACTTCGCGATTAGTGGCTCGCTCGTCCGACCAAAGATGCCTCATATCCGGTTTCTGTTCGTCAGGTCGCGGTTTTGCTCCA
This sequence comes from Alphaproteobacteria bacterium, assembly GCA_024275435.1. Classification (GTDB taxonomy): domain Bacteria; phylum Pseudomonadota; class Alphaproteobacteria; order Rhizobiales; family Hyphomicrobiaceae; genus JAJRZC01. The sequence continues at coordinate 2,460 of JAJRZC010000309.1, read as the reverse complement.
CACTGCCTTCAAACGCCACCTCGCAATGACGCCCTTGTGCTTCGCTACTCCTTCACCTCCATCAGGTTGGATGGGAGACTTTCACTCCCAAGCTATCGAACATGCTGGGCACACCACTAAACCGCTCCCGCGGTAGGGAGCAAGAGGCGCACTCATGTTGCACCGGTTAGTGCCGAGTACGTTGCGAACGCCGTAACGGCTGATACCAGTCCTGGCGACCAGACTCCTCAATGGCGCCGATCCAGGCGGCATCGAATGAGCTCTTCGAGATCTTGAGTTCACGCATGGCAACTTCGCGAAGCTCGACCTTGGTCAGCATCTTCGGCTGGCCGTCGCGCATGAAGTTCATAAGCCATTGCTGACAACGCCGGCGCTCGTCTTCGGCCTTCTCCCAGAGTTCTCGCTTTCGCCCTTTCAGCATCTGCTGTGCACCATGTAATACGTTCCTGCCGTATGATCCTTTGAAGCAGGGAACGGCTCAACTAAGCCATTCTTTTAACGTCGCACAAGATAACCTCTGCGACATCAACCGGTATGTACCCTGGTTTCCTGGCCTTGGTAACTGTCTCGTCACGGTTGTTGGCGTTGCATGCAGGCTCCTCGCAACCAAGGAGCACATCAATGACCAAGCCCATCTCGCCGCTGAGACAGCGCATGATCGATGACATGGCCCTGCGCAACATGTCGCCGAACACCCAGAAGGTTTACATCGCCGCCGTGGCGAAGTTCGCCCGCTATTTTCAACAATCCCCAGACAAACTCGGCCTTGAGAACGTCCGCCTCTACCAGTTGCACCTGGTCAATCGCGGCCTTAAGGCGACGTCGATTAATGCGATTGTTGGTGGTCTGCGATTCTTCTATCGCGTCACGCTCAAGCGTAAACATATCGCGCAGGAGATCCCCTTTGCCCGCAAGGAGGAGACGCTGCCTGCCGTACTCACACACGACGATGTGGAGTGTCTTTTGCGAGCTGTAACGAACGTCAAGATGCGTACAGCCCTGATTACGGTCTATGCCACAGGACTGCGCGTTTCTGAAGTCGTCACGCTCACCGCCCACGATATCGACAGCGCACGCATGGTGATCCACATTCGCCAGGCCAAAGGGCGTAAAGACCGCTACGTCATGCTGCCAACGCCGCTCCTCAAGATCCTGCGCGACTATTACAGACGCGCACGCCCCCAATACTACCTTTTCCCCGGCCCTGATCCGATATGCCCGCTGACAACGCGTTCCGTGCAGCGGGTATGCCGGAAGGCCGTTCAGACGGCCGGTCTGGCAGAGTCGGTCACCGTGCACACACTTCGCCACAGCTTTGCAACCCATCTCTTGGAGCAAGGTGTCGACATCCGTGTCATCCAGGACCTGCTCGGCCATCGGCAGATCACCTCGACAACGCGCTACGCCCGCGTCGCAGCCAATGTGATCCGGCAAGTTCAAAGCCCGCTGGAGTTTCTCAACATCGACGACGCCAAGCCGGATTAAGGCGCCGGTATGCTGTCGAAGATGGCGCCGCCCACCATGCCTCGACCCAAGCTCGAGGTGGCGGACATTTTTCGCCGCTTTGGTGCCACCTGGCGGGCCGCCAATGCGGGACATCTGAGCCTTGGCCAACGGCGTGTCATGAGCGCGATCGAGATCTGTCGAACCTCCACGCTCGGTGGACACGTTGAGCGCTGCGAAGGCTGTGCCCACACGCGCGTCGCCTATAACTCGTGCCGCAACCGGCATTGCCCGAAGTGCCAATGGCGAGCGGCACGCGATTGGCTGAAGGCGCGTGAAGCGGAGCTCTTGCCGGTTCCCTACTTTCACGTCGTGTTCACATTGCCGGCAGCGATCTCCGCCATCGCCTACCAGAACAAGGCCAAGGTCTACGGCCTTTTGTTAACAGTGGCAGCGCAGACACTGACCACCATCGCCGCCGATAACAAGCATCTGGGTGCAAAGATCGGCGTCACATCCGTTCTCCACACCTGGGGCTCGAGCCTCGATCACCATCCACACGTGCACTGCATCGTACCCGGCGGCGGTATATCAACAGATGGCACTTCTTGGGTTGCGTGCCGGCCAAACTTCTTCCTGCCCGTGCGCGTGTTGTCACGCCTCTTCCGGCGGCTATTCCTCGACAAGCTTCAGGCCTTGTATAAGGCCGGTGATCTGGAGTTCTTCGGCAATCTCGCCGCCCTGAAGGATGCCGCCGCCTTCAAGGCATACCTCGCGCCGGCCACCAAGCCCGAATGGGTCGTGTATGCCAAAAAGCCGTTTGCGGGCCCGCCGCAGGTGCTCGCCTATCTCGCCCGCTACACACATCGCGTGGCGATCAGCAACAATCGGCTGGTTGCGCTTGACAAGACCCATGTCAGCTTCCGTTGGAAGGATTATCGAAAGAGCGGGCGCCATCGTGCCAAGATCATGAAGCTTGACGTTGGCGAGTTCATGCGCCGGTTCCTGCTGCACGTC
>JAJRZC010000308.1 GCA_024275435.1 Alphaproteobacteria bacterium | reverse complement strand
GACGCCAGAGATAACTGCTTCAGTGAAGCGACGGCGCTCTAGGAGTTGGTCATTGGCGGTTGTCAGCGCATGACGTTTTTGGCGCAACTCGCGTGTCATGGTGTTGAAGTTTTGAGACAGGCGGCGCAAGTCCCCTTCCCCGCGCCGCTCCGGTAGAGAGACGTTCAAGTTCCCTTTCGAGACTTGTTGGGCGGCGGTGATCAGGCGGCTGATGGGAGCCACAAAGCGACCGGCAAACCACATGCCCGACCAGATGGCTGCTAACAGCGCGGTCATTGAAATGGTGAAATACATCAAGGCATGGGCCCACTTGAGACCGCCACGGTTGCGGCGAATATGGGTGTATTCGGCAGCGTTTTGCTGAGTGAGATGTAGATGGCGTATGACAACGGAGCTTACGGGGCGATTGACGTACAGATACTCGCCGGGACGACTTTCCAGTTTCACAATGGCCGACAGCCGACTGTGCTTTTTCGACATGGATAAAGGAATTTGTCCGTCTTCGGCTTCCTTGATTGCGGCGGGTGTCGGGGTTGTGAAGGGGATGCGTTTATCTTCCAGAGCCTTGATAAGAGGCCGGCCCTGTGAGTCGATGACATAGGCTGAGGGTATTTCTCGTAAACCAGCTTGCGCCATAACTTGTCTTCGCAGCTGCTTTTTATCGAAAGGCTTTTGCGACATTGCGTTGTCGAGGTCGCGTGCCATGTTGACGGCATCGGTTCGAATGACTTGGCCATGCTCTTCGATATAGGTCTGGGCAACATTCACGGAATTGTCGATGATGGAACGGACACGATCTGTGAACCAACTATCCAGGGAGCGAGAAAAACTCACCGTAGCGCCAACCGCCAGCAGCATTGCCGGCAACACTGCGATAACGGAAAACAATGCTACGATGCGCGTATGAAGTCGGGCACCTGCTAGCTTTTGCTTCCAGGCTCGAATGAGTCCGCGAACCTGATAGGCGACCAGGATCAGCAAAACGACAATCAAGATGAGATTGACCAATAGAGCGGCGCCCACCACTTCACTTCTGGGCACAAGCGGCGTCAAGCCCGTTAGGATCAGGAAGGTCAGAAGACCTGAAATCAACGAAAGGGCAACAGTTGTAAGGCCTACCCAGAAGATCCTTTGTGAGGAGTCGAGAAACACCGATTGTGTGTTTGCTCCATCAGGGTTTTCAAGGATATTGCTAGATTGCTCTACTATCATACTATACGCCTGGATACTAAGGCCTTGATTTCATTTGCTTGTATTTGTGACATCGATGATTTTTTATAAGAAGGACTGAGTATCAGTGCTTTTCGGGTCTATTGGGTTTGGGCGGATGCGCAACACTGACGTGCAGTGGTCACAAGTGCTCTTAAACTGTGACATTCTCGCGACAATGGGGGGGATAGATCTGTGTTTCAAGCAGATTTACACATGGAATACGTCTAAGTGACCGCTTTGTTGAGAGAAATCACTGCTTGTCATGACTTTATAATCATTTCAGATCTCAGGAATTCATTGTCTCTAAGGAAGTTATTGATTTTGCGTGCTTTCTTTTTAGGCTTCTTCAAGATGACCGCTGGGGGGAGCGGATAACCTGGATATTCAGCAACCGAATACGCGCTCTTAAGGTATTTCTGTTTAAGCCTAAGAGTTCGGCGGCTTTAATTTGATTTCCAGAAGTTGCCGTCAGGGCGGCGGTGATAAGTGGGCGCTCGACATCTCGAATAATGCGCTCGTGCAAACCTGGGGGGGGCAGTTCCTCTCCAAATTGAGCAAAGTAACCGGTCAAATACTCTTCGATGATTTCATTGAAGTTTTTTTGCTCGTCTGAGGGCTCTGCGATGGTTGTTGGTCGCGTTGAAGCCAATTCATGTTCAACCATATGGGCTGTGAGGGTGTCTTCTGGGTGAAGAGCTGCAAGGCGGCGTACAAAATTTTCAAGTTCTCGTACGTTTCCCGGCCACATGTGGGTCTTCAGCAGTTCAATGGCGGATGTTTCGATAGACCGGTGGCCTAACCCTTCGCGAGCGGCCGTTCTTAGGAAGTGACGAACAAGATCGCCGATGTCTTCGAGACGTTCGCGCAGTGGCGGCAGTCGCATGGGAACGACATTCAAGCGATAGTATAGATCTTCGCGAAACAAGCCTTGTTGAATTTGAGCCTTGAGGTCGCGATGGGTGGCGGCAATGATACGCACGTTTGTTTTTATGGGGGTGCGACCGCCGACAATGGTGTATTCACCTTGTTGCAAAACGCGTAACAGACGTGTTTGTGCTTCCAACGGCATATCGCCAATTTCATCCAGAAACAAAGTCCCGCCTTCGGCCTGTTCAAAACGACCCTGAGTTCGCGCCTGGGCGCCGGTGAAAGCTCCTTTTTCGTGGCCGAATAATTCACTCTCGATCAGTTCTCTTGGAATTGCTGCCATGTTGATGGCGACAAACGGTCCGTCGCGCCGCTTTCCATGATTGTGGAGAACCTGGGCAACCAGTTCCTTTCCTGTTCCGCTTTCGCCATTGATCATGACTGTCAGGTCGGTTTGCGTCAGTCTGGCTAGAACGCGGTAGATTTCCTGCATTGCAGGAGACCTTCCAATCAAGGGCAATTCGTCGACGTCGGCGTCAGAACTTGGGCGGGGGGCTTTACGTTTTGGGTCGGCTAGCGCCCTGCCGACAACCGCGATCAGTTCGTTGAGGTCAAAGGGTTTTGGAAGGTATTCGAAGGCTCCTTTTTCTGCAGCGGTGAGTGCGGTCATCAAGGTGTTTTGTGCACTCATAACGATGATTGGAAGATCTGGGCGCAGTTTCTTGATACGTGGAATGAGATCAAAGGCATTCTCGTCGGGCATGACAACGTCGGTTATTACAACATCGCCGTCGCCTTTGGAGACCCAGTTCCACAGCGTTGCCGCGTTACTTGTCGCGCGTGGTGCGTAACCGCTACGCGCAAGGGCCTGGTTCAATACGGTGCGAATTGCCGTGTCATCATCAGCGATTAGGATTGATCCTCTCGGCATCACGTATTTCCAATCATTTTAGTGGCTTCGCCGGGGGGTGTTAGTATTGTGTCTTGTGTGTCTTGTTCGTTTTGCGACTGAAGTGGCAGCATCACGCGGAATTTTGTTTTGTTATTTTCGGTTTCACATTCAATCATTCCACCATGATCGCCGATAATTTTTGCCACCAGTGCCAGTCCTAATCCTGTTCCGCCTGACTTGGTTGTGACGAAGGGGTCGAACAGGTGGGATTTGAGATGTTCCGGAATGCCTATGCCGTTGTCCTCGATCTGAATCATCAAAGGCAGGGCAATCTTGGTGGTCACGCCGGGCACAAGCATCCTGACGCCGGGGCGAAACGCTGTTTGAATTAGGATGCGGTCGCTTGTGCGATCGCCATGGAGCGCTTCACAGGCATTTTTAAGCAGGTTCAAGAAAGCCTGGATCAACAGGTCGCGATCACCTGGGAGCGGCGGTAAAGAAGGATCATACTCCTCTTGTATAGAAACACCCTTGGCAAAGCCTGCCTGGGCGAGGGTGCGAACATGTTCCAAGACGTCATGGATGTTTACCGATGTTTTGTTGATGGGCCTCTCGTCACCAAACACTTCCATTCGATCAACGAGTTTTCTGATGCGTTCGGTTTCGTCACAGATCAAGCGCGAGAAAACACGGTCCTCGTCGGACAGGTTTTGCTCCAGAAGCTGGGCCGCTCCTCGAATGCCTGACAGTGGATTCTTGATTTCGTGGGCCAGAACGCTGGCCATCCCGGAGACAGAGCGTGCGGCAGCACGATGGGTGAGTTGACGTTCTATTTTCTGGGCCATGGCGCGTTGCAAAAGCATGACTACGGTCAACCTTGGTTGTTCGGGTATGGGGCCCGCATAGAGGTCTACCAGTTTTGGGTGCTCAAAGCGTTTCGTAGAGATTTCAACGGAGTATTCATTCACGGTTGTACCGGTGTCACGGACTTGGTTGACCAGTGTTTGAAGCGGGTTTGAGAAGTTGACGATGTCGCTTAGAGACATACGTTTGAGCATGGCCTTGCTGGTTTCAAAAAATGCTTCAGCGGCACCAGAAACGTAAATAAACCGATGATCTTGATCCAGCAGGAACACGGGATGCGGCAGAGCGGACAGTATTATGTCGCGTTCAAATGAAACAGAGCTTGTGCCAGGTTCGAAAGCATTTGCCAGTTCTGAAGTCTGT
>JAJRZC010000307.1 GCA_024275435.1 Alphaproteobacteria bacterium | reverse complement strand
ACAGAATATCCACGCCAGAACGAATGAGTTCCAAAAATTCCCCCCGATGACGGTCAACACAAAAACCGTCAGATAAGCTCAAGGCAACTTGGCGCCCAGCCCCCGAGGCAATATCGACAGCTTGTCGAAATGCCGCCTTCGCTTCAACCTGGTCAAATAGATAGCCCTCCAAATACACAATCTTCGAAGCACGGATAACATCGGGATCCACCTCACCATCATCCAGGTCCGTACTAATTCCCAGATAAGTATTCATCGTGCGCTCGCCATCAGGCGTTACCAAAACAAGGGAACGCGACGTTGGCGCTTTGCCTGCCACCAACTCACTTGAAAAAGCCACATCCGCAGCACGAATATCATGACGGAAAATACGGCCGAACTCATCATCTGCCGCCTTGCCAATAAACGCCGCCCGGCCTCCAAATGAAGCGATACCCACCAGCGTGTTTGCCGCCGACCCTCCCGAAACCTCAATAGCCGGACCCATCGCCTGATAAATGGAATCAATCTCGTTGCTTCCCACCAGTCGCATATGACCTTTCGGTGCTCCATGCTCTTCTAGAAAACCATCTTCACAACGCCCGATAATATCAACAATGGCGTTTCCTATACCAACGACGTCGTAACGAATATCAACCATATCTTCCCCATTAACTTTTGCGATTTACGCGATGAAGCCTGAATGCGCCATCCTGGCTTGTTTTGAAATTCCACAAACAAGGCTGGAATGTTGGAAGGTCCTCACAGACCCATCCGGCCAATATTCCAGTCTTACGAAAATTAAAAAGTACCTATCACCGACCACGAGATTGCCGGCCAATTTGAGCCACCGAAAGCAACAAGCGTTCAATCAAGATCGCATCCATAGCTCCCGTCTGTCGCGTCGCTTTCACACATGAGCCGATGGCCCGCATCGCTCGAGATAGTCCGTCCTGCGACCAGAAACGGCACTGAGCGCTAAACGCATTGCGCTGCTTGAAATGAACCGGCGGTCGAAGAACACGCATAGATTCTACAAGCGGTCTTCCCGCGTCCAGGTCACACCGCACGCGATGCAACCGATCAAAATAGCGCTGCAATGAGATGACCACGGCCTGCACGTTTTCCCCCGACGCGCTATAACGGTTGAACTCCTTCATCGCAAGCGCACTCTCTCCCGCGGCGGCGGCCTGCACGACCCGCTCAACCGTAAGCTCGCAGGCATCCCCCACAACCGCCTCGACATCCTCAATTTCAACACTGGATTTACCCCGGCAGTAGAGCGCGAGTTTTTCCACTTCGGCCCGCGACAATACCCTGTCCGCTCCTAATCGCGCCACAAGCGCATCAAGCACATCTCGCGATATGGAAAGTTGACTGCCGTTTAAAACTTCACTGACAATAGAAGCAAGATCTTTGCTTTCATCAGGATAACAAGCCACAGCAGCCGCATGCGCACTTGCCTCAAACACCTTGCGCAATCCATCCGCAGGCTTGAGATTGCCTCCTTCAACAATCAAAATGCTTTGCAAAGACCCACTTGATACTATGGGTTTCAGCAAAGCCGAATTAAGCCGCCGACCCATAGCCACCCGCACCACTTTGCGTCCACCAAACATTGGCATTGTATCGAGTTCAACCAGCAACCGGTCCGGATTGTTCTCCAGATCGTTATCATCGATGCGGATCATCTCACCTTCAGGCTCACCAATCTGGGCCCAAGATTTCGCAGCCTGCGCAGCGCGTTCCATAACAAGACCCGGATCAGTCCCAAAAAAAAGCAAAGCACTGTATTTCTCATCCGGTGCCTTCATAAAGGCTTCGGCCTGGTGACTTTTCACCGCAACCATTTGAAGATCACCTCTGCTGCAAAATTGATCGCTACACTCTGTGTCGTATCACAGCATCAAAAACAAGTTCCAGTTCGTCGCGCACAAACCATGACAGTTTGCAAAGCTTAGCGATAAACAGAGGAAAATGTCTTGTTGTCGAGGGGTTCTCTAAGGAACGAGAGTTCAGGCAGCCGAAGAGAGATAAACGGCAATCTGGCCTTTGAGGTCACCGCCCACAGTTCTGGCTGCGCGATCCTCGGCATCCTTGCGTGCCCGAACATTAGAAAAAATCGACGAGAATCTCTCAAAGCCGGCCCGACCAAAGCTCTTGCCTTCCAGCACAACCTTATTGGTAGACAGTTCGATCAGTCGGAAGGTTGCATCAATGTTATAGACGCGGCTGCTCGAGTCACCGGTACGCTCAACCAAGGTCGAAGAGACCGACTCGCGAACCGCCACTTCCAATCTATGAGTTGGCGTAAGCGCATGATCCCCTCCGGTTGTCCCGAAAATCAGTTCATTGCGAATACGCTGGCCCACACGCCCAGGAATTGGTGCGATATCCACATGGCGCAAACTGTCTGCCACCGAAGTGCCATTCGCCCCAAGCGATCCATAAAGTGGCTTGAAACCACCGCTGCAGGCGCTCAAGAGTGGCAGGCACAAAACCACAAGCAGCATCGAGACAACAGAGCCACGCCGACTCAAAAAGCCGGAAACTCTGCTATTCGCTGAAACGATATCTGTCCTGCCAGTATTTTTCACCAATCACGCCTCAGGCAACGACATTAACAATTCTCAGGGGCACGACGATCACTTTTTTCACCGTCCGGCCATCAAGAACACGACCGACCGCCTCCAACGAGAGGGCGGCAGCCTCAATCTCTTCTTTGCTTGCCGACTTGGCGATTTTAAGTTCACCACGCCGTTTGCCATTTACCTGTACGGCAATGGTCACTTCATCGTCAACGAGCAAGGCCGAATCAACGCTTGGCCAAGGCTGATTGACCAACAAGGTGTTGTAACCAAGTCGCGCCCAACATTCCTCAGCCAAATGTGGCATCATGGGGCCGATCATTTGCACAAAAAGCTCCAAAGCCTCACGCAAAGCCCAACCCATTCCCTCACAATCAGTGTTTTTTTGTGCCTGAGAGAGAACATTTGTGAACTCATACAACCCGGCGACAGCAACATTGAACCGTAGCGCTTCGATATTCCGACCCACATTATAAAGCGCTTTATGAGTAGCACGACGCAACTCAAAAGCCTCATCCCCAAAAGATGCAGGCTTTTTTGTCCCCTTTTTTACGGCTTTGTCAGAAATCTCATCCACCAGACGCCAGGCCCGTTGAACAAAACGACGCGCACCCTCCACACCAACGTCCGTATAAAGAACATCGCGCTCGGGTGGGCTGTCGGAAAGCACAAACCAGCGCGCCGTATCCGCCCCATACTGACGAATGAAATCATTCAGATCCACCACGTTCTTTTTCGATTTCGACATCTTCTCGACGCCGCCAATCTGAACTTCTTCGCCCGAATCCAACAAGAACGCCTTCCGATTGCGCCCCTCACCTTCAACCCGAACCTTGTCAGGTTCAATCCACACCTGAGTGCCATCAGGTTTTGAGATAAAATAAGCCTCGTGCGTCACCATACCTTGTGTGAACAACGCACCGAACGGCTCGCGCAGATTGCTTCCTCCAGCAGCGGCATGGCCAGAATCCGCCATCGCCCGAAAAAAGAAACGTGAATATAAAAGATGCAAAATCGCGTGCTCGATGCCACCGATATACTGATCCACCGGCAACCAATACCCGGCTGCTTTTGCATCAAGGGGAACATCAGCATGAGGATTCGTAAACCTTGCAAAATACCAAGAGGAATCCACAAACGTATCCATCGTATCCGTCTCGCGAACCGCTGGCTTACCGCACGACGGACAATCAACCGATTTCCAAGTGGGGTGATGATCAAGTGGGTTTCCAGGTTTATCGAACGTCACGTCTTGAGGCAGCGCCACGGGCAGGTCACAAGAAGGAACAGGAACAACACCACAAGCTTTGCAATGAATAATTGGGATCGGACACCCCCAATAGCGCTGCCGTGAAATCCCCCAATCACGCAATCTGTAATTCGTTGCCCGCACACCGACGGGCTTTCCTTGAAGCTTCAAAGCTTCCAACTTTGAGGCCGCAGCCTCGAAAGCTTCTTCTGTGCTCATGCCATTTAAAAAGCCGGAATTGATCATCGTCCCGGAAGCTGAAACGGCTTCATCACCAATCTCGAACGTCGCTTCATCCGCACCTTTTGGTAACACGACGGGAACCACCGGCAGATCATACTTGCGCGCAAAGTCCAAGTCGCGCTGATCACCCGATGGGCAGGCAAAAATAGCGCCCGTGCCGTACTCCATCAAAACGAAATTCGCCACCCAAACCGGCAATTCCTGGGATGAATCAAACGGATGCACCACTCGAATACCCGTATCGAAACCCTTTTTCTCGGCATTTTCAATTTCCAGCGCCGTCGTGCCCATCTGGCGGCACTCGTCGCAAAAAGCCGCCAGGGCCGGGTTGCTTTCAGCCGCTGCTTTCGCCAACGGATGATCCGCCGCCACTGCCAGAAACGACGCCCCAAAAAGCGTATCGGGCCGGGTCGTAAAAACCTCCAGCTCCCTATGGCCTTTCGGCGCACTTCCTTTGGACAGCGCCCAGCGTATCGAGACACCTTGTGAACGGCCGATCCAGTTGGCCTGCATCAAGCGAACTTTCTCAGGCCACTTATCCAGCGACGAAAGCCCCTCCAACAGCTCTTCGGCATAATCTGTAATCTTGAAAAACCACTGCGTTAGCTCTTTCTGCTCAACCAACGCACCCGAGCGCCAACCCCGCCCATCAATCACCTGCTCGTTCGCCAAAACCGTATGATCCACAGGATCCCAATTCACCTTGGAAGATTTACGATAAGCGATCCCCTTGTCTAGAAAGTCCAAGAACAACTGCTGCTGATGCTTGTAGTAACTGACATCGCAAGTGGCGAACTCGCGGTCCCAATCAATGGAAAACCCCATCGACTTGAGCTGCTCACGCATCGCCGCAATATTTTCATAAGTCCACGCTCCCGGATGCGTCTTGCGCTCCATGGCGGCGTTTTCCGCTGGCATCCCGAACGCATCCCACCCCATAGGGTGCAAAACGTTAAATCCCTTGGCACGTTTGTAGCGAGCAAACACATCGCCCATGGTGTAATTGCGTGAATGCCCCACATGAATCCGCCCTGACGGGTAAGGAAACATCTCCAAAACGTAGCACTTGGGCCGGTCATCCTCATTGGAGGCGCAAAACACCTTCTCCTCTTCCCAGACCTTCTGCCAGTGCGGTTCCCGCTCAGGCGCATTGTACCGTTCGTTAGCCATTTTACTTTTTCTGTTCTCGAAGGTCATGAATTGTGGGCACATGCAGCCAGATGAATTAAAACCGCACGGCAAAAACGAGATCGATATCGAAATTTCCGCGACCGACCCCGCCTGTATAAAGCGTAAAGAGCCTGAAAGCCTGCATCCGGTCAAGACGGTATCCAGGCACAGGTGCAAACTCTAGAAAACGCCCCGATACAGGCTGACCCATCAAGCCGTCCGAACACAGATCAATAAAAGGTTTCCATGAGCGAACAGACCAAACAACAGAACGTCGCAGCCCAGGAACGCCTGCTGGAAATCCAGCAAGGCATAACCTCAGCGGCACGTAGCGTTGATCGCGTCCCCGAAAACATCACCCTCATCGCCGTCTCGAAAACTTACGACGCGCCAGCCATTTTACCCGTCATCAAAGCCGGCCAGCGCCACTTCGGCGAAAACCGAGTCCAGGAAGCGCAAAGCAAATGGCCGCAGCTCAAAGAGCAATACACGGACATCATCCTCCATCTCATTGGACCGTTGCAATCTAATAAAACCCGAGAAGCCGTCGCCCTGTTTGACGCCATACACACCATCGACCGCGAAAAAATCGCCCGCGCCATCGCCAAGGAAATGAAAGCTCAAAACAAGACGCTTGATCTGTTCGTTCAAGTAAACACAGGCGAAGAACCGCAAAAGGCTGGCATACCCCCGAAAGACACCTCGTCGTTCCTGAAAATGTGCCGCCAAGACCTCGGCTTAAAGATCAAGGGCTTGATGTGCATCCCGCCCGTTACCGAGGAACCCGCCGTCCACTTTGCATTTCTGGAAAAGCTCGCCCGCGAAAATGACTTGCATCACCTCTCCATGGGCATGTCGGCAGATTTTGAGACCGCCATCCAACTGGGCGCCACATATGTGCGCGTCGGCTCAGCCATCTTCGGCGCGCGCGGGTAACATCTCAGGCCCACGCCCCAAAGCGCCCAAATAGCTCGAACACAAGATCTTCGAGATCGCTTGAGCTCCTTCCAGCGAGAGCGTGAATCGAGAAATCCAGCAAAATAAGCCCACTTTCCAACAACTAATGTTCCCCCACACCGGGTAATCCATTCTTAACACCTGCTAGAATCACGCAAACAAAAGTGATTCGAAATCCTGTGCTCGCGTATTCCATGACCGGAGACAACCATGACCGAAGGCACAGCAAACCTTGATGCCCGCGCCGATTCCGCCGCCTCAGAAGCCGCCCGAGAAGCGCGCGCGGAAGTCTATGAACGCGAACAAAAGAAATCCAAAAAATCCAAAAAGTCGAAAGCCGATAAAGTCTCGCGCATCTCCGCCAGAGCCTCAAAATCAAAAGACGGTTGGCACCGGTTCGTCGTCGATGTCTGGCTCACCGACTTAAACCCCACTGAATTCGGCATCTACAAGCGCTCACGCAACCGCGCCAAATCCCGTCAATTCACCTCCGACATGGATATCTATGCCGAAATCATTGAAAATGGTGAACGCACAGGCCTTTTGGGCTATCGCAAGGACCTGTGGAAAGACAACAAAGGCATGAACCGCCGACTCGTGTTCAAGATGTTCTCCGACAAGTTGAATTGGCGCGCCACCATGGATCTGATGGTCGGGCGCTCGCTCCAACAGACATTGGGCGCACGTGGCGTACCGGCGATGACCTACTCCATCAACACCAATGACGACGACTTCATGATCTACCTTGAGCGCTCCGCTTATAAGATCCCGCTCATCCCCGAACAGTTTTCTTTCTTCCTGATACAAGACGGAAAACCCGAGTTCTATTATCTGAAACGTTCCTGGATCAACATCGGCGGCGACTACAAGCTCTTTAATCAGAAGGGCGAACGTATCGGTTGGGTAGACGGCAAGATTCTCTCCCTCGCCGGCAAATGGCGTTGTGCCATCAAATCCGAATATGCCAGCAAGAAGATGCTCACGACGCTCAAGTTGTTTGCCGGTATGATCATCTTTAACCGCCAGGCGCGCTGGCACATGTGGCGCCTGCGCAAAGACATCCGCGCCGGCCGCGTCACCCCGAAACTGGAGCGCCAAGAAAGCGATCTTTATATGAACCCAAGAAGGGTGAGGTAACCCGCGAGGGCACAATTGCAAAAACGCCAGTTGCACCGTTGATCTTCTTTAGGCGGTGCAACACCAACCACTCCATCAGCACAGCCGCGCCAGCGTATATAGCCGAATGCGCATGCCACTGGCGCAAAATAAAATGACTGACGCCGAGATTCAAAACGCGACCCGCCCCCGAAATTTTACACAGTACAAAACGCAACCAAATCGACACACAGTTTCAAAAACCAAATCCTAAAGACTGACCTCAAGGGGTTGCGCCCTAAAATAACCGCCACAGCACAACATCATTCAGCGGTATTGCCCCTGAGTGGAGGTTTGCTCATGCCAATTGTTTCACTAACCCGTCTGCGGATACGCTCACTGCGTTTTTTGCCGACTTTCTATCTCAGTACATTGGCAAGCGCACGCCAAGCACAAAGAACACCAGGTTTCCTTGTTGGCTTACTTGCCTACGAAAGCGCCCGTGTATACTGGACATTCTCAGTCTGGAGCGATAAAGCCGCGATGAATGAATATCGAGGAGCAGATGCTCATCGCCGCGCGATGCCCAAACTTCTGGAGTGGTGTGACGAAGCGTCTGTAGCCCATTTTCAAACAGAAAATTCGGATTTACCCAACTGCGCCCAAGCCCTCGAACGCATGGTGTCCTGCGGACGCATTACCAAAGTTCGCCATCCCAGCGCAGAGCATAAACAAGCGATAGTAGCCCCGGCCCGTCGCGAGCCAAAACCAAGTCTAAGACTGAAACCAAAATCAAGATAAGGATTGTCAACAAGTAGTTCCAAAATAAATATCTGGAAACGTTGACGACAGCACGAGCCAAGTGCTCTGCCTAAAAATTAAACAGCATCCTCTCTTCAAAATTGCAATCCGTTCAATAGATAGGCATATTCCCTCCGTCGATTTCTCCAAAAATCGACGGACATGCCTATCCAGCATGCAATCGCACACCACGCAAGCGGTTGTGGAATCAAGAAAAATTCTCGGGGAGATACATGGAACAAATAGCTCAGGGAGCCGATGTATTCTTTGTACTTATCGGCGCAATACTCGTTTTCGCTATGCACGGAGGCTTTGCCTTCCTTGAAGTTGGAACCGTCCAACACAAGAACCAGGTCAACGCACTCGTTAAAATCCTCGTCGACTTCGCAATCTCCACAATCACCTACTTTTTCATTGGCTACTGGGTCGCACGTGGCATCACCTTCCTCGTCAGCGCAGCCGCTCTGACCGGTGCCACAGATCCTATACAAGAGCCGTTCTCACCACAGGGTTATGAGCTGGTAAAGTTCTTCTTCTTCTGTACTTTCGCCGCTGCCGTCCCGGCAATCATCTCCGGTGGTATTGCAGAACGCGCCAAGTTCCCAGGCCAATGCCTCGCCACCGCACTTCTGGTTGGCCTCGCCTACCCCTTGATCGAAGGCACCATATGGGAATCCAACTT
>JAJRZC010000306.1 GCA_024275435.1 Alphaproteobacteria bacterium | reverse complement strand
GCTTTTTTCGCCGACTTGGTATTGGCCATGTAGTTCAGGTCCTTCCCTGGTACAAATCTAGCTCTATTTCTGTGTGATGACCTGCTCCTCAACCAACAAAAAAACTATGAAATACGGCTTTTTGTTCGTGGGTCAGGCCCAACGGTATTTCATGTTTGGCACATGAAAACTGATTGGTTGGAGCACAAAACAACATTGCCGCCCGAAACGCGAGCTCCGGGCGGTGATTGCTGGGTTTATAAAGGCCAGATTGTACCGGGTCAATGGTCGATTCGCGCAGAAGACCATAGTAAATGGGCCCTGGGCGCGCTGACCCTTTGGGCAGCTTCTCATTTTAGAAAGATTGCGAAGAATTATACGTGGTCAAGGGCTGTTAATTTCCTCACGTCCCATCCATTGAGCTCGCCTGTGAAGCTTTCAGTGAAACGCTCTAGCCTCGCTCCCTTTAATGTATGTACATTTATAGTGAGAGATTCGTATGTTTGGGCGCAAAGTGTGCATTGGGGTTGGGGTAAGAGCCACCAAATTAGAATGGCCGCAGAGATGATCCACATGGTCAAGACTATGACTGCGCCGGATTTGCTTTTCGGATGAGCTGTTTGTTGCCCGGCCAGCTTGGCACGGTATTGCGTGAGTATATGGGTGGGAATTAGCCTGATGGCGAGGGCGATTGCCAAGGGTAGGATGATCAGGTCATCAAGATAGCCGATGACGGGTATGAAATCTGGAATTAGATCTATGGGCGAGAGCGCGTAGGCCACGATAAAGACGACGATCAACTTTACGGCCCAGGGGACTGAGGGGTCGCGAGCAGCCATGGACAGAGCTTGCACATCGCTTTTGAGACGTTTTGCCCAAGCCCTCAGTCTTTGGAACAATTTAATTATCTAACGTTTTCCTTGCCGTAACGATGAATAAGCTTATCGAGACCAGCTTATCTTCGTTGTCAATGCTGTTTTACAAGAGCTGGGCATCCTATTAAATACTCGTAGACTTTGGCATGAGCAAAAGGGGGTGAGCCGTGGCCTCATCATGGATAATCTGGATGTTGGCGCTTAGTGGAAGCGTTGCGGCTGCGTTACTGGGCGTATGGAGCGGACGGCCTGATGTTCTCGCCATTGTCATGAGCGTCATCAGTGTTGTGATCGTTAGCTTGGCTATAGCCGAAAACTGGCGCATGACCTCTGCAGGTATGAGCGAGACCTCCGTTGCGGCAGCCAATTCGCGTCACATGGGGCTTGTGTGGTCGCTTGGGGCGCTCGCTTTGTTTTTCACTTACGCGTTCTTGTTGGAGTGGAAAGAATGGTTGGTGTTTACCGGTGTGTTCGTCACTGTTGCATTCTTATGCTTGGCGTTTTCTGTCATTGTTGACAAGGGGGCGGGCGCGAAGAACGGCGCAACAGGTGATGAGGCTTTGTTGAAGCTTGCGCGCTATCTAACCATTGCGCAACTTGTTGGAATGATTGCCACGATGATCGGTCTTGTGTTGGATGGCAAAATGCCGGCGAGCACCCAGGCCAACCCAGGATGGTATGATTGGGCGGGAAATGTGATCTTCTTCTACGGTGCGCTGGCTTTGGCGGCGATCAGTGCAAATGCGCTTTACACAAGCCGGAAGATATAAATCACGATATTTGATGAATTATGGAAACGAGATGGGCTGGAAGTCATTATGACCGTTTCGAGCGCGCGAATATTTGTGGTTCTGTGCGGTATCGTTTCCATAGGTGGTATGGTTTGGGCGGCGTTTCATGATGATAGGTGGTTGTCATTGATTGCTGCGCTGGCTTTTGCCTTGATCGTCATAGTTACGGCCACGGTTTTTAATCTTCAGCATTGGTTTTCCGCTTCACGTTCTGGAGTAAAGCGAGCTATTGATCTTTCACGCGGCAATGCAATCTTTATGGCGATTACCTTTGGCTGGGGAGCTTTTGCCATGCTTGGGGTTTATGGCTTGAGTGATTTGTGGTGGTGGCACAGCTGGCAATATGGATTGTTGATGCTTGCGCTTGGTGTCTCACTTCTGATTTATGCGAACGCCCTGGGTCGACCTAATATCCCTATAGCCAAGAGCGTAGCTCTGGATCTGGGTGCTGCCTTAGCGCTGCTTCAAGGTCTTGGCGCCGCGGTGGGTCTAGGGTTTCTTCTAGGCACCGACAAGCTCTCCTCGCTGAAACCGGACTGGCCTGCAAACCATGTGTTTCTTGCCGGTGGGATTGCCATTTGTGTGCTTTCGCTTGTTGCTGCGGGGATGCATTACCGGATGCGTTCAATGGCCTAGTTATTAGCGTTGGCAGCGGGGGCAGTAGAAAGTCGAGCGCCCTGCTTGAGTGATGCGCCGCACGGTTCCAGTGCAGCTTTGACGATGACAGGGTTTTCCTTCGCGACCGTAGACGTCGAAGTTATGTTGAAAATATCCCAGTGCGCCGTCGGGTTTTTGGAAATCCTTGAGCGATGAGCCGCCGGCTGCAATGGCATCGTTTAAGACGTCACGAATAGATGGGACAAGTGCGGCCGACCATTTACTAGGTGTTTTTCGTTTGGTCGCCAAGGTGCCTGCTGAGCGGCGCGGTGACAGACCGGCTCGATGCAAAGCCTCACAGACATAGATGTTGCCTAACCCCGCGACGGTACGCTGGTCGAGAAGGAATGCCTTCAGATCGGTTTTTCGACCTTGGGCTCGCTGGACAAGATGATTGCTGCTGAAGCTATTTCCCAAGGGCTCGGGTCCCAGCGCGCGAAACATTTTATGATTTTCCAACTGCTGGGTGGGAACTAGATCCATGAATCCAAAACGTCGTGGATCATTATAAGTGAGTTTCATTTGGTTGCTGAGGTGAAACACCACGTGGTCGTGCTTTGGATCGCCTGGATCCGTTGTGGTATTGTTTTGTTTGGAGCGCGCGTCAGGGGTGCACGACAGGGTCAGGCGGCCACTCATTCCCAGATGGATAATGAGAACTTCGGCGTTTTCCATGGTGATGAGGAGATATTTTGCACGTCGTGACAGCAGAGCGATGCGACGGCCTTTCAACCTGGATTGGAATTTCTCAGGGAAAGGAAAGCGTAGGTTCTTTCGTCGCAGTTCCACACGATTGATTCGCGCGCCCATGAGTGCCGGTTCCAAGGCGCGGCGGACGGTTTCGACCTCTGGAAGCTCTGGCATTGTTGTCCCTTTCGCCACATTTGCTTGAAAACTGGTCGGGGAACACGAAGCGGAGAAGGAAACTCGCCGGTCTGGTTTTTCTAACCTGGTCAAGAAATCAGATGGCGCGGGCTGTTTCTCTCGACTAAGGTGCGGGGCATGAACCAGGAAAATAAATCTTCGACAACTTCGTTTGGGTTTCAAGAGGTCAATGAGCAGGACCGACAGGGGCTCGTCAATGAGGTTTTTGCCCAGGTGGCCGATCGCTATGACATTATGAACGATGTCATGTCGGGTGGCGTGCATAGATTGTGGAAGGAAGAATTCAATAACTGGCTTGCCCCTCCTCAAGGATCACAAGCCTTCCGGCTGTTGGACGTTGCGGGCGGCACCGGCGACGTTGCGCTTAAATTCGCGCACTCCAGCGGCGAGAATGCCACGGCGGTGATATGCGACATCAGTCCGCAAATGCTGGACGTGGGGCGGACACGTGTTGAAAAGGCAGGCCTTTCAAATCGTATTTCGTTTACGGAAGGCAACGCTGAGAAGCTGCCATTTCCCGATAAATCTTTTCATGCCTATACGATCGTTTTTGGTATCCGGAATGTGACGCACATTGATGCGGCGCTTAGTGAGGCTTTTCGTGTCTTGAAGAGGGGCGGACGTTTTATGTGCCTCGAGTTTTCAAAGTGCGAGGTTCCGCTGCTGGAGCGGCTTTATGATTTTCACTCGTTTGAGGTTATCCCACGGCTTGGCAAACTCATTGCCGGCAATGATGAACCCTATAAATACCTTGTTGAGTCCATCAGAAAGTTTCCCGATCAGGAAACTTTTCTTCAGATGATCGAGGCTGCCGGGTTCGAGCGGGTCAGTTACCGCAACCTGACGGGTGGGATTGCTGCTATCCACTCGGGATGGAAAATCTGACGCGCAATGCCTGCCCGCATTGCTGTCTTTTCAGACTAGCTGTTTTTCAACTGAGGAAGACTGTTCGTTAAGGTGAACGGAAACCCTGACAGTTGGTGCGATTTTCCACGTTTTGAGTGCGTGACTTTCCAACATCAGGTTCACCTTGTTTTTCATCTATATGATCAGCCCCCTTAATCAGTTGGCGTCTTTTGTACTAGAGTACCGGAACTTATCAGGCTTGGTTGTTCCCGGAGTTTAAGAGTTATGCGTAGTGGGAGACTCAGCTGTGGGGTTGAGTCAAAAGGTGGGTGTCAGTTGTATTTCTGGCTGCTCGTCATGGGTAGCGTTCTGTTTACTCATGCGGTTACGACTAAGGCTTTTGCAAAAAAGCCTGGTCAGAAACACTGCTATAAAAATGTATGCCACAAAGTTAAGACCCTGGCCGAAACCAAGGCACTCGTCGGCCAGTCTCTGTTTATTGTGACCTCTCACTATGACAGCCCGTTGAAAGATCGTTTCAACCGGGGGAAGTTCACATCCTCAGGCACGAAGTTCAATGCGGAAGATGCTACGGCTACCGCGAGTTCAGATTTCCCAGATGGAACCGAGCTGCTTGTGTGGAACCCGAAAAACGGACGCGCTGCCCATGTACGTGTGACGGATTTTGGCCCCTTCCATAGTGATCGCAAACTTGATCTCACCCGATCGGCGGCGGAGGCACTGGGGTTTGCGCACCAAGGTGTTGCTAAATTGCGCGTCACCGTGATTGCCCCTCCACCACCGGATGAGCCCCGCTACAAACTCAACCGCACTTATCGTCAGGTTGGTGGATTCATCGGCGTTTACCGAAAAGAAGAACTCGCATCTTTGTCGAGTTTGTTAATCGCACAAGCCGAGCGTCGGCGCCAACCGCCCAAACCAGTCCTTGTGGCTGCGAGAACTCCTGCTGGAGCGGAGCCAAAAGCGGCTTCAGCATCAGCTCCAGATCGTTCCGTGTCTTCAACAGATCAAAGAGACACGGCTACTGTCACTTCCGTTGCGTATCAATCCAAGGGGGCTGCTGGCTCGGACGTCGTTGTCGTGAACCAAACGCTGCCGGGCCGAGAGGCATTGACCAGCCCCCTTACAGGGTCCCCTTCGGGTGATAGGGGTATCGTCAGATCACTTTTGTCTCTCGAAAACGGATCATCTATCGATATTGAAGCTAAGATTGCGGCTCTTTCATTCTCAAAAACACAATCTGTCAATAGGATTTCAGATGTTCCCGATGGCATGTCCGCTGCGTTGCGGGAAAAAAACTTCAAGCAAGAGTTTGCCGCCCTGGAAGACAGCTCTCAGGGAGCACGCCCGATATTCGAGGCAACCAACAGGATTGGCAGATCTCTTTTCTCGATGGATTACGGGAACCAAGGTTTCGTGTTCCTGGTCTTAGCGCTTATTTTATCAAGTTCAGCTTTTTTCGCGGCGTATTTTTCAGTTTCTCGCGGCGTGATTGGCGTTCCTCAAAACGATCCTTTGCCAACACGACGGTTCTTTGAAAACCGAAATGATTATGCCGAGGTGGAATTCGTGAAGCCCCCTGAGGATGATATTGACGATCCGGACACAGAGCTCGTTGCCAATCAAATTTATAGGCCAAGAGCTGCGAGATTGAATCTGTCTTCGGAAGTTACGCATATCAAACGAGGGTCGAAAATTTCCGGTAATCTGACGATGGAAGGCGGGGTGATTGTCGAGGGCTCCATTGAAGGTGATTGTATTTGCGATACACTCACGATCGGCAGTGGCGGTATTGTTCTGGGTCATGTGAAGGCGAAAATGGCGATCATTGATGGCCGAGTTGATGGGCACGTGGACGTTCGTGACCTTCATGTCAAGGATGAGGCTCACATCAAGGGGGAAGTCAGGTATTGCGATCTTGCGCTGGATCATGGCGCTGTCCTTGAAGCCCGGTGCAAACGAGTTGCATCCCTGTAGGTGATGGATCACATTATATTTTTAAGCATGTGGACTGTATTTCGGTTGGCTAAAATTATCCTATTGATTAATAATTCATAGTACCCGCAAGCAGCCAGACGATGGAATAATCCATGACCAACCAAGATCCTGTGTCCTTTCGCACACGAACGCAGGTGTTGTTTGCCCGTGAAGCACAACGCGCTGTAATTTTACGACGTGGGCCGAAGCGACATTTCAATCTGATAATCTGGGACCTTAAAACGGATACATTCACCTCCGGTCAGTGGATGAAGGGTATTGTGAAACTTTGTGATTTGTCGCCAACTGGCGACAAGCTGTTGTACTGGGCGGCCCAATACCACGCCAGCGCTCCGCGTGATCTGCAACGTGTTCGGGCGCATTCAAGGGGGTGTGATGGGATTTCCGGATCCTATGATCCAGCATTGAGGCCTCCCCGCCCCAAGAAGCGACGGCCCGGCCGCAAGCCTCCGCGATACCTGCGCCAAGTGGAGGCTAAGACGAAACGGGCGCTACGAGTCCGTGACATCCAAGGGGTATGGACGGCGGTAAGCACGCCACCGTATTTTTCCGCATTGGCGATCTGGCCGTGTTTCGGACACTGGACAGGGGGCGGAGTCTTTCTTTCCAAACGAGAGGTCGTGCTGTTTGAAGACGAAGATGGCATGGGGCCCATTGTGAACACGCCAATACCCTCATCCATTCGCATCCGATCTATTGTGCAGTTTAGAAAACGCGGCATTGAGCCTTCGGCAAAT
>JAJRZC010000305.1 GCA_024275435.1 Alphaproteobacteria bacterium | reverse complement strand
AGGCTTTTCTCACCATGTCACTGAGGTTTTCAGGATCACTTGTCAAAACAGATTGAACACCCCAGACGATCGACATGCGATGTGCAACAGAAGGAACCGGGGTCAAACCCAACACAGCTAGCCCTGGTCGCTCCCTCGCCACCCGCAAAGCAGAAGCGCCACGAGCTGTAAAACACACAATAGCCGATAACTTCACAGTTCGCGCAATAGCATACGCGGCAGTGGCAATGGCATCGGCAGCGGTGGCTTGTGGCGGCGTACTGATTGCGTGCACAACCGACTCGTAGGTCTTGTCGTTTTCCACATCAGAAGCGATTTTATCCATCATGGTGATGGCTTCCACTGGATATTTTCCAACGGCAGATTCCGCTGAAAGCATGACCGCATCCGCACCTTCAAACACAGCATTGGCAACGTCAGAAACTTCAGCGCGCGTTGGAATCGGCGAGCTGATCATGCTTTCTAGCATTTGCGTCGCCACAACAACAGGCTTACCCGCAGCTCGGGCCTTTCGAATGATACGCTTTTGCAGTCTGGGAACCGTCTCAAGCGGCAGTTCGACACCCAGATCACCTCGCGCCACCATGAGACCATCGGCAAGTTCAATGATCTGATCCAGCTCTTCAAGTGCCATTGGGTTTTCAATCTTGACCATGACAGCGGACTGACCGTTGATTATTTTGCTAATTTCATCAACATCGGCGGCGCGCTGAACGAATGACAGCGCAATCCAGTCGGCACCAAGGTCTAGTGCCAGTTCAAGGTCTACTTCATCTTTTTCAGTAAGTGGGCTGACGGGAACAATTGTATTGGGCAGCGAAATGCCTTTTCGACTCGCCAGAGACCCAGAATTCAATACCTTCGCCGTGATCTTGTCGGAACTGGCCTCAATGACCTTCATCCGTAGTTTGCCATCATCAAGCAGCAGGTGATGATCGGCCTCAACAGATTTGAAAATCGGTGGATGGGGAAGGTGAACGCGTTTGCTGCACCCAGACTTTTTATCCTGATCAAAGATGAAAATGTCATTGGGGTTAAGCTTGATACGTTCGTCTTCAAAATGACCAACTCGGAACTTGGGCCCTTGAAGGTCAGCAAGAATACCGATCGGGTGGCGGAGCTGTTTTCCCAAACGGCGAAGTGCATAAAGCATCTGCCGTGCTTCTTCGTGGGAGGTATGGCTCATATTGATTCGGAATACATCGACGCCGGCAACAACCAAGCGCTCAAGCATTTCCGGTGCCGCTGACGCTGGCCCAAGCGTTGCAACGACTTTCACACGTCTGTGTCGTCTCATAAGGTTATTGTCTTCTATTATCTTCAGGATCAGTCAGACGAATGGTCCACTGTTTCGCTTCACCGGTATCAACTTCGAAAAAGCCTGTACGTTGGTACCCGCGCTTCTCGCAGTCCTCAACCCCCCGGATAGCGAAGGATTTGTCGGTCGTACACATAAAGTTCTTACCGACCCATGAACCACCACGGTCATAGTCTACTGCATGAACATACACAAATCTGGATGGAACGGCACCACGAAGTAAAGTTTCGCATGTTTGAGAGGCAATATTCCACCAACCTTCCGTCGCCCAGCCATCGCCATCCCGATACCCAATGGCGATCCCCACCCTGCTGGAGGTGGAGTTACAAAGCTTCATATCGGCTTTGGCGGATTGGAAGGTTATGGACATGCCCACCGCAAAGGCCATAACGGCAGACAAAAACACCCATCCTGCCGGGGTGGAATTGGTCTGGTATTTAGACGGCCACACGCCGATTCCTGGATAGTTTTGCACGTGTCTTCTTTTACTCGGGTGAAATAAGCAGAATACGGACGTCATTGACGTTCGTCTGGGTCGGACCGCATCTTATGAGATCTGAGATCGCATCGAAGAAGCCTGTGCTGTCGTTGTTGTCTAAGAAAGCGGCTGGATTGAGGTTCGCAGCGCGCGCCTTGGCAGCCGTTTCCGGTAAAACAATAGCCCCCGCAGGATCATCTGCAAGTCCCTTGCCGCCATCAGTTCCGTCCGTATCCCCCGCTAAAGCTGTTATTTCACTGGTTCCATCAAGTGCCACAGCCAGTGCCAGAGCATATTCCTGGTTCGGACCACCATTCCCGTTCCCTTTTATTGTAACGGTCAGCTCACCGCCCGACAAAATCGCAACCTTCTCTCTTCGTGCTTTGGCGTCAAGAGCCATAGCGGCATGAAAACGCGCCACATCACGCGCTTCCCCTTCAAGAGAGTCCCCAAGAATATCAATACGGTAGCCATGTTCACTGGCAATCTTGGCGGCCGCCTTCAGCGAAGCAGCTGGCGTTGCTACCAACGTATAGGCGGAAGACTTGAGGGCCTCAGCACCAGGTCTTGGTGTTTCATTGGCGGGATTATTCAAAGCAGCAATGATTTCGGCAGAAGCATCGATACCATAGTGTTTGATCACTTCGCGTGCTTCAGCCAGTGTCGTGTGATCACCCACCGTCGGCCCAGAGCCAATCGCCGCCGTATCATCATGAGGCACATCGGAAATTGCCAAAGTGATCATACGCCCGGGAAAAGCCGCAGCAGCCAACCGCCCTCCCTTGATTCGCGACAGATGTTTGCGCACGCAATTCATCTCGGTAATTCGCGCGCCCGATCTCAAAAGTTGTTTGGTGAGCGCCTGTTTGGCTTCAAAACTAACCCCTTCCACCGGAGCCGACCACAAAGCAGAAGCTCCCCCTGATAGTAGACACAAAACAAGATCATTGGGACCGGCGCTCTTGGCATCTCTGATGGCGCGTTTTGCTGTTTCAACACTGTTTTCATCAGGAACCGGATGTCCCGCCTCGATCACCTCGATAATCTGGGTCGGGAGCCCGAAGCCATGGCGGGTCGTTACAAATCCACTGATGCGGTCGCCCTGCCCCAGGGCAATATAATGCTGTTCGGTCGCCTGGGCCATTGCGGCGGCTGCCTTTCCGGCACCAACAATGATGATCTTGCCGCCTTGCGGGACTTCTGGAAGATGAGGAGGTACGCACTTTAATGGATGTGCCGTCGCCACAGCAGCCTCAAACATGGACATGAGCAGGTCACGCTGATTTTGCGATTGGGAGTCGGCCATAAGTCAACCTTCTTCAAGCTTGGGTTTCCTCAAAAGTCCTAAGGACTTGATAGTACTTACTGGTCACCCCGTTATTTATGGCTCTTGGAACGCGGATCACCTTCTCAGAATTGCTGGATTGCAAGACACGCGTCAAGCTGCCCGAACCGTGTCGCGTTACCGCATGGCTGGCATGAAAGCTTTCAAAACGTTATAGTCTCTCGCTATGCAAGAATCCCTAAACGCCAAGACGGGTGAGTTCATCGCCCCGTTAACCACCGAAAGCTATACGATTTTAGAAGGTCGCGCCACAAGCGGACTGGTGATCGTGTGCGACCACGCCAATAATGCCCTTCCACCCGGATACGGCTCTCTGGGCTTACCTCCCGAACAGCTTATTCGCCACATCGCTTATGATATAGGCGCAGCAGAGGTCACGCGTCGACTTTCCAAGATGCTGTCGGCGCCCGCCCTGTTGACCCATTATTCGCGGCTGCTGATCGACCCAAACCGTGGCTTGGACGACCCAACTTTGATAATGCGCATATCCGATGGTGTCGTTATTCCAGGTAATCGGGACTTGAGCGATCTTGAGAGGCAAAAGCGCGTACGGGAGTTTTACGAACCCTACCACAGCGCCATAGACCGTGTGCTCGACACCTGCAACGCAACCGGCGTCGTCCCGCTTCTTTTGTCAATTCATAGCTTCACCGATATCTGGCGTGGCCAGCAAAGGCCATGGCACGCTGCCATTCTACATGATCAAGATCCTCGCTTCGCGATCCCGCTTTTGGAAAACCTTCGCGCCGGTGGTGATATCCTGGTTGGAGACAACGAACCTTATTCTGGACGTTTGAAGGGAGATTGTATGTGGCGCCACGGCACGATGCGTGGCTTCGCACACGCCCTTGTGGAATTGCGTCAAGATCTCATCCGGGAAGAAACTGGACAGAAGGCATGGGCTTCACGATTATCAGAAATCATCGCAAAACTTCTTGCGGATGAAGACTTCACAAACACGGCCGCGCGACTTGAGTATCGCGTGACGGACGCCGATATTAACAACCGGAAGACATGAATCCTCACTTTGCTTCATGGCAGAGCCTGC
This sequence comes from Alphaproteobacteria bacterium, assembly GCA_024275435.1. Taxonomy (GTDB): domain Bacteria; phylum Pseudomonadota; class Alphaproteobacteria; order Rhizobiales; family Hyphomicrobiaceae; genus JAJRZC01. The sequence goes on along the minus strand of JAJRZC010000305.1, from coordinate 17,990 downwards.
TTCCTTTAACAAAGGTATTTCAAAATGACCAAACCTGTCCCTACCATAGAACCAGCAACTCAGGTTGAATTGGAAGCCCAAGTATTCAGACGACTTGTCAAACATTTACGAGAGCGAACAGACGTCCAAAATATAGACATGATGAACCTCGCAGGCTTTTGTCGAAACTGTCTGGCTAATTGGTATAAGGATGCAGCCCAGGATAAGGGCTTAGAACTCGATAAACTACAGGCGCGCGAGATCATCTACGGCATGGACTACGAGCAATGGCGCGACAAATATCAAACCCAAGCCACCCCAGAGCAACTAGAAGCCTATGAGCTGGTAAAACCGAAAGAGCACTAAAGTCTGATCCCGTCGCCGGAAAAAGAGCTTCTAATGCAGTCTACGCATCCAGTGGAAAAATCATTCCTGCGTGTGCGTAAAAAGAAGAATAAAGAAAAAAGCTCTGGATGGTGTGGCTGGGTCTCTTGTGGGGGCATCTGCCACTCGCTAGTTTAATCCTCGCGCCTCAACGAAAACAGGGATGGTCAGCACCCGATCAGGGTCTGCAGCACTGTGAAGGTGAGAGTGTAGAATTAGCGACGAAACCAGCGTGATGCGTTGTCGTTATCGGAATTTCCTTATTATCGGAGTTTGGTAGCATGAGCACGCTTCAAGCAACCGCGCAGGCACAGCTGCGCCAATTCATTGAACAAATTGAGAGACTTGAAGAAGAGAAGAAGGCAATCGCCTCTGACGTCAAAGACAAGTACCTGGAAGCTAAAGCAGTTGGCTTTGATGTGAAAACTCTTCGAAAAATCGTAACCTTACGCAAAAAAAGTCAGACGGAGCGCGAGGAAGAAGAGGGCCTGCTTGAAGTCTATCTTCATGCGCTGGGTATGCTTCCTGAGCAGCCGGCAACAACCGCAAGAGAACCTGAGAATACGGAAACACTGATCGCAGCTGAATAGTCCAGCGCCATCGGTCTTGTTCCTAATTCAGCTATTTCATCTCTGGATCAAAGTGAGAAAAGCGTTTGCTCAGGACATGCGCTCACGCGGTTAGTCCGTAAGCCCCATGCCAAGGTTTAGTTCAAAATGACAAAGCTTCCCATCATTTCTCAATATGTTGATCACTTGTAATATAGACACCAACAGCGATAAGTTTTAATCATAAAGCTACCCGAAATTGATTAGGTGGCCTGATGATACACGTTACGTTGAAACAGCTCCGGTATTTCGATGCGCTCGCCAGAGAACTGCATTTTGGCCGCGCAGCACAGGCTTGCTCTGTGACACAGCCAGCCTTGTCCATGCAAATTCAAGAACTGGAGCTCAACTTGGGCGTATCCCTTGTTGAGCGAACCCGCTTGGGTGTGCAACTGACAACACAAGGAACCGAGCTGGCCAAGCGGGCAGCCAGTGTTCTTGGAGAGGTGCGCGACTTCATTGAGTACGCGCAACACGGCTCAGAGACCCTTTGCGGCACGTTGCGCCTTGGCGTTATCCCTTCTCTGGCGCCATATGTTTTACCAAGCTTGCTTCCGCTGATACGCGAACAGTTTCCCGAACTTGAGTTGCGTCTTCGCGAAACCCAAACTCATACACTGCTGCAAGAACTGGTGGACGGAAAGCTCGACCTGCTCTTTCTCGCGCTTCCCGTGAAGCACCAAGATGTCGAGACCCTTTCCCTGCTCAAGGACAAGTTTGTTCTGGTCCTTCCTGAAGGCCGCAAGGTCCATGGTCCCATACATGCGACGCCGGAACTCTTCGAGGATGAACGATTGCTTCTCTTGGAGGAAGGACATTGTTTGCGAGACCAGGCACTTGCATATTGCAGTTTACAGGAGGTTCGTTCCATCAGCACCTTTGGCGCATCAAGTTTGGCAACCATCGTCGAGTTGGTGTCCTCTGGATTTGGTATCACATTGCTGCCGGAACTTTCATTGGGAGTTGAAACGCGAGGCCGAAATCTGAAAGTTGTGAGATTTGAGGAGCCGGAACCTTCGCGCGATCTTGGTTTGGTTTGGCGGGCAACATCTCCTCGAAAGAATGAGTTTAAGGAATTCGGTGAACTCATAATTCAAGCGACAAGCGGCATGATAGAAAATGCAGGCAAGATGATTTCCTAGGACCAGGAAAAAAACAGCCACCAAACTCTAATAAGTAGTCAAAAATCACGAAGCAGACTTGTCTTTGCCGATTCAGGAGGCAGGATTCTTGCGTTACAAAAAGACAGTGAGGAAGGATTGTTGTGCGCGAGGCATCCTGCGCAGCTTTCAGGCAAAAAGTTTTATTGTACGGAAGTGCGTACTGAGCGGCTGGCCACACCTGTACCCGGCGAGTCGCGTTCCTGAGAAATTTCAGTAGCCCACTCGTTCAAACCGGATTCGCTGGTAAAGTGATGCTGGGACCACATCAAAGCAGCAAGCCTTCTGTTGGGCCTAAGCTTCATGGGTAGGGCCGCAAGGGTATCATCAATAAAGTCCAGTGTTCCCGCAACGTCTGGATGAGTCATGACAGCCAGCGCCGGATCGTGCGGCGAGGAAGTTGCCGTAAGCAGCGGTGCCAGCGGAAACGGACGATAGTACAATTCATCAGGATGTTCGTCGTCGTAAGCCGGTGCGCTGACCCAGCCCGAAGCCCAGTTGAACCTGTCCATTGGCCCATTGAGCGCCATATCTGTCTGCGCCATGGGCGTATCAACGAAACTGGGATCAAGACTGGCAACCTGCTCTCTCGTGCTGGGAGAAACGAGTCTGGGCTCTTGCTCTAGCGCAAGCTGATCAGCCGCGATCAAAGATGCGATGGTAAGGCCAGACTGCTCAGTTTCAAGATTGGGCGATACTTCCTTAATATCCCCAGAAGCTGTGACTGATTCTGGGCGCGCTGCTTTTTCCTTAGAGGACGAACCGGTGACTTGAGCAAACAATTGCTGCGCCGCCGGAATGAGACCAGCCAACGTAAATAGTTCCGTCAGCTTTCTTTTGTCAGCTTCAGATGGTTTGGGCTCAAGCCTGGAAGGCCTCTCAGCCAGACGCGGCGAAGCACTCAAAACGGCTTGGTGTGCACGCTCTTCCTGTGAATTTTCCCTAAGTAACCTCGGAGCAGGAGGTAGAACAACTGGTCCAAGCGCTGCCAGTTGAACGTTTTTTGAAGGCTTATGAGTTTTGTGGGAACTCTGACCAGCAGAATCATGGTTGTGCGAGTTGGCGAATATGACTTCTGTCTTAAATTGGTCACGGGTAGCAGAAGCCACCTGCACAGGGCGAGGCGGCACCGCACGACCACGTGAATCGAAGAATGCAGCAACCTGTCTGGAAAGGTTCTTGTGGCGCGAGCGGGCAACATGAACATCGCGTTTGGAAATTGGCCCACCACGTTTAGGCCGGTGCAACGTGCGTCCATTGGGAAACAACAGCGCCAATTCATAACGTGGCATACGTGGCCAGTGCCGCACGCGCCCCGTATCAATATGAACGAACGGCAAAGCAGAGGTAGGGTAATAACCAACACCACCACGTTCCCGGATCAGACCGGAGTAGCGCAGACGTTTGATGGGAACATCCGGAAAATGAATGTCTGCAGCTTTGCCGAGCATATGACGGCTTTTCTTGGCCTGTCCGCCACGGGTTTTACGCAGTATTGCATTGGTTTTCGCTGAGCGATATCCGGAGATAAGATGAATTGGTTCACGAGAACCCAGTTCGGTGTGGATCTCCCACAAAATATCGATGAGTTTCGGATCCATCCGGGTGGGTTTATTTTCCCGGTGATCGCGCATGACCCAGTTGATTCGTTTCATGGCCGAAGGGATTCTCTTGCCATCGCGCATATAGACGATGTCCAGAGTTTCCTTGGTGTGGATATTGTAGATCGCAATGCGTCGATTTTGTTTGTTCGCAGCATCAAGTTTGAAGACGCCGAACAACGCCATAGTGGCGACAATGGCGAGCCCAACTGCTGAATAAATCAAACGTGAAAACAAGGAATGCGCCCCAAAATAGATCATAGAAATGCTCATAGTGACGACCCCCAGTTCGTCACCGACAACCTCACCATGGTTAACGAAAAGCGTTAAGAGGCTGTTTCCATAGAGTCATCCCCAGATAGGGCAGGAGAAAGGCATTTCGATGATTCCTGTAAGGATTATACAGCTTTGGCAAATTTCATGGAAGAAGTGGGACAACAGCACGCCGTGCCAGAGACCATTAGCAAAAAGACAAAGCCCCAGCTTTCACAAAAACAGCAGCGACAGTGCAAAGCAAACAGGCTCTAAAATCCGCCAAACACGTTTTGGAAAATATCATTCATTGTTATGGGCTGATAGGTAGTCTTTGGGCGTGTCAGACGCACAGGCGCAAGATGGTTTCTTCCTCGCGCAATTTGACTGAATTTACCCGCCAGAGCCAGTTTGATTCGCTTTTCGTGCCCGTAAACATCGCGAAGTCTCCGCACACTGCCATCCTCATCCGCGACGGCCGTAAAATAGGTCATATGCACGGGGATTGGGGTGTCCAATTTGATGTGATTATTCTGAGGTCCCTGCTTGATGAGGTGAAGCACTTCCTTTGGATTCCAGTCTTTGTCTTCAGCAAAAATAATTTCCGCCAGTCGCAACGGGTTACGAAGACGCATGCAACCATGGCTATATGTGCGCACAGTCTTATTGAAAAGATTTTTTGTCGGAGTGTCGTGCATGTAAACTTGGTGTTTGTTTGGAAACATGAACTTGATAACTCCCAAAACATTACTCCGTCCCGGGGGTTGGTAAACATCATACTTTCGAATGTCCTCGTAATTCCAGTTGATGCTATCAGGATTGATATCGCGACCGTTTTTCCGAATGCGCAGGCCCTGGCGACGGAACGACTGACCACCACGTGTCAGACTTGGCAGAAGCTCACGAACCTTGATTGAATTGGGAACACCCCAATTGGGGTGGACAACAATCGTTTTCATCGTATCGGAAAACACCGGAGTCTGTTTATTCGTTTTCCCAACAATGGCGCGTTCTTCGTGAACCACGAGGTCATTCTTGAAGACTCGAATTCTGTACTCCGGGATATTCACATTGATATGCAGCTTGCCCAGGTCGTCAGGCATCCAGCGCCATTGCTCCATATTGGCAAGAAGCACTTCTTCGCTCAGGGCACCTTGGCTGGCGCCGTTTAAAGCGCGTCTCGTGCCTCGTCCCACAAGCCCGTCAGCAGACAAGTTATTCTCTTTCTGAAAGGCCAGAACGGCATCTTCGAGTTTCTGATCAAAAAACTCCTCCGGTCGTGCCAGGTCTGGCTTCAAATCATCGTCGGAAGAAGAGTCTCGTCTGTTTGAAGAATCTGTGGTGCCTGTTTCTACTGTCACAGGAACACTCAATCGTTTACGTAGCAGCGCCACATCCGCATGCGCGCTGTCTTTACGCAATATTGGGCCCGAAGCGGGAAGTTTGATGTCTTCCGGTTTCTGCTCTTGGGTGTCGCCATTCCTCATTTCAAGAAGTTTTTTGCGTAACTTCTTAAACTGAGAATGCTTTGGGTGAAGACTAACAAGATATCTATCTGCTGCCTGTTCATTTCGAAGCCCGTCCAGAACAATCGCCGGATCCAGCAGCTTCGGCTTACGATCAAGGTAAGAGCTTAGCTGTGAGGCCGGGTCAGGTATGCGCCCTCCACGGGCATGTCGTGCATACTTGAGCGCCAAAAGAGAAATGGCGATTTCAATATCGGCAACATCATTATCGGAAAGTGTTGAACCCGAAGCGTGATTTTCAAGTAGCTTTGTAACGCGCTCAGGAAATAAGAAATCTTTGGCAGACAACCCCCAGTCGTCGGCTTTTGCAAATTCATCAATCACGCTTTTGGCGCGCTCATTTAATCCACCTTGAGCCGTAAACCAAATAGGACGTTCGACCTTCTCGCTATAGTAGGTATGCAGTGCTTTGTAATCGGCCCGCTCAGGTTTGTTACGGTGTATTCTTGATGTTTTGGTCTTATCAACAATCGCCCGCACCGCCAGGTTATCCTTCAAGGCAGGTGCAGGATCAAAGTCTGCATTGCTCGGCTCAACGGTACCGGCATTCACAATGGGGCTCATGGCCAGGGCTGCACCCAGCACAACAGCAGATAACCAAATTCGCATGAACGGGAATCACCTCATATTGGGTCGAAAGGAGATAAAACTTCTGACCCAGACCGCTATTGACCCAGACCTCTTTATTTATCAGGAGCATAATAACGGATTAGGGCAATATATGGCCACAGTGTGCTGAGCAATGCCCCGAGTGAAACAAGCCCAATGTTTTAGGATTATTTCTACGGCCATATGGCTGTGATCCAGCAATTTCGCTCCACCATCGCTCGACAAATCAAAAGGGCCCGGCGCATCAGGTTGCCGGGCCCTTCTCGCAAATCCTCAGAAAAGTTCTGAGGGGCGCAAAAGGATCAAAAGAAAGCCAAAACCGGGGGACTAGTTTGGCCGTTGCTCCAGGCCGTACTCTTGCATTTTGCGATACAGTGTCGAGCGGCCGATATTAAGCCGTTTGGCCACTTCGGTCATATGACCGCGGTAGCGCCCAAGGGCAAGGCGGATCATGTCCGCTTCAATGTCATTCAGAGGCCTGATGTCTCCCTCTGTGTTCACCGCCGGAATGCCAAGCGCACCTTTGGTAATCTCAACGGTCTGAGGAACATGTTTTTCAGCCCCCAACAAAGCAGGACCTTCAAACGCCGACTTGTCCTCACGCGCAGCCGGTGCTGCCGGAATTTCAGCATCAAATCCCTCAACGTGGGCTGCAATCTGAGGAAATTCAGAAACCGTCAGTTCCGGCCCGTCAGCCAATACAACGGCACGGAAAACAGCATTCTCCAGTTGGCGAACATTGCCAGGCCACTCATAGCTTTTAAGAAGACGCATCACATCATCAGAGACACTGGCCAATCGTTTGCCTTCCTCGGCCGCAAATCGCGCCAGGAAGAAATTGACCAGTTCAGGAATATCCTCGATGCGCTCTTTTAGCGGCGGGATGCTGATAGGAAACACGTTCAAACGATAGTACAGATCTTCACGAAACTTGCCGTCTTTAACAAGGTCGATCATGTCGCGGTTCGTCGCAGAAATAAGCCGGATATCGATTTTGACTGTTTTTTTCGAGCCTACAGGATCAATTTCCCCTTCCTGCAGAGCGCGCAACAGTTTCACCTGCGTATCCAGTGGCAATTCTCCGATTTCATCGAGAAACAGGGTCCCGCCGTCTGCTTCCTGGAATTTACCGATACGTTTTTCAGTGGCACCTGTGAAGGAGCCCTTCTCATGTCCAAAAAGGATGCTCTCCACCAGATTTTCTGGGATGGCTCCGCAGTTTACAGTAATGAAGGGCTTTCCGGCACGATCAGATTCACCTTGAATGGCGCGCGCGATGAGTTCCTTGCCAACACCTGACTCGCCTTCAATGAGAACGGGGATGTGAGAGCTGGCAGCACGTTTTCCAAGAGAAATAACGCGAGCCATGTTGTCGCCGCTCATAACCAGGTCATCAAACGTCAAGCGTCCCTCGACCTTCTTTTTAATGCGCGTTATTTCACCGGCAAGCGCCTGGATCTTGAGGGCACTCTTGATGGAAACCTCAAGGCGTTCCGGGTTCGCCGGCTTGACGACAAAATCAATTGCCCCGGCACGCATGGCGTTAATTGCCGCATCAATGGAGCCGTTCGCAGTCTGGACGATGATAGGAGGAATGTTTGATTTCGATTGGACGCGCTCTAGCACGGCCATGCCATCAATTTCAGGCATGACGAGATCGAGAAAAACGAGTGCAACGTTTGCCTTTTCTTCGCTTTCCAGAATTTGGAGGGCTTGTTCACCCGAATTTGCAGTTTTCGTCGGGAAGCCCAGACGATTAATACATGCTTCGAGGATGCGGCGCTGCGCAGGATCATCATCGACAATAAGGACGTGTTTCGCCATGGGGACTTGTACTCAACTGAACTAAACTCAACGCCGATGGAGGGGCTTTCATGAACCGGTCTGTATTGGGGCCCAAGTCTGCTCAACTCACAAAAAGTTCGGCTACTCACTTAGGAGAGAGGTTGCCCTACAAGGGTAAACAGAATGTTTCTTTCAGGCCCACTGTGATGCTTTCATTTCAGTTTATTTGTGTGCTGCCTTTAGAAAGGCGCCTAAAACTGGGAAATTGACTTCTTGTTAACCGTTTCCATGGGCCCTTGAATATGACGCGCGCGAAATGCAAGTTGCCCTTGAACCTTAAAATTTCCGATTTTTTCTGGAGCTGCTTATGTCGTCTAAACTTAACCTTGCCTCAAATACGCTTGTTGTTGCTCACATGGCTGAAAGTACCGCCGCTGAGACCAAAGCCAAGGGGTTGGGCGACCTGCCGCGCTGGGACCTGTCTGATCTTTATGAGGGCCCCCAGTCTCCTCAAATCAAGAATGATATCGCCCAAGCCCGGACAAGCGCTAAGAGAATCAAGGAAACATATGCGGGTGATCTGGCAGCTGCTGCGCAAGATGGCGCAAAGCTTGCCGCGGCTGTTCGAGAATATGAGGCACTTGCGGACCAAATGGGAAAACTGGGGTCCTACGCCGGTCTTTTATACGCCAGCGATCAATCAAACCCACAGGTTGTAAAATTCTACGCAGACATTTCAGAAGAACTGACAAAGATCTGGACCGAATTGATATTCTTCGAATTGGAACTCAACCAGGTCGATGACGCCATTATGGATCGCGCTCTCGAACACAAGGACTTGGCGCACTACAAGCCTTGGTTTGAAGATTTGCGCAAGGAAAAGCCATTTCAACTTAACGAGGAAATGGAGCGTCTCTTCACCGAAAAAAGCCAGACCGGGCATGGCGCTTGGACACGGTTGTTCAACGAAACCATGACCGAACTGCGCTTTGAAGTGGATGGCGAGCCAGAACCTTTGACTCTGGAGCCCACCTTGAACCTGATGACCGACAAGGATGAGGCAAAGCGTAAAGCAGGAGCGCAGGCCCTTTCCAAGGTTTTTTCAAAAAACCTTCGGCTGTTTGCGCTCATCACCAATACCCTGGCAAAAGACAAGGAGATTTCAGACCGGTGGCACGGTTTCAAGGACGTTGCCGATAGCCGCCACCTCGCCAACCGCGTTGAAGCCAGCGTCGTCGATGCCCTGACAAGTTCAGTCCAGGAAGCATATCCGAAGCTATCGCACCGTTATTACGCAATGAAGGCCAAATGGCTCGGCAAAGAAAAACTGAAACACTGGGACCGCAACGCCCCGCTTCCTGAAAAGCCGGAACGAACCATTGACTGGAACGAGGCACGCGAGATGGTTCTGACAGCCTACTCCGGGTTTTCCCCTCAAATGGCACAAATCGCACAACGCTTCTTCGACAACCGTTGGATCGATGCACCGGTGCGCTCGGGAAAAGCACCAGGTGCCTTCTCCGCTTCAACGGTGCCCTCGGTCCACCCCTACGTTATGATGAACTACCAGGGCAAACCGCGCGACGTGATGACACTTGCGCACGAACTCGGTCATGGTGTGCACCAGTGGCTGGCACGCGACCAGGGCGCGTTGCTCGCCCCCACACCGCTTACCCTCGCCGAAACCGCTTCCGTATTCGGCGAAATGCTGACGTTCCAAAAGCTTTTAAGCGAAGCTTCAAACCCCATTGAGCGCAAAGCCATGCTGGCACAAAAGGTTGAGGACATGCTCAACACTGTGGTCCGGCAGATTTCATTTTACAGTTTCGAACGCAAGGTTCATGAGGCACGCCGCGACGGAGAGCTGCCCGCCGAAAAGATCAATGAAATCTGGATGGAGACACAACGTGAAAGCCTCGGTCCCGCCATTGAATTTGAAGCCGGTTATGAGGTGTTCTGGACCTACGTCCCCCACTTTATTCATTCACCCTTTTACGTCTACGCCTACGCTTTCGGTGATTGCCTCGTGAACTCACTTTATGGGCTTTATCAAGAATCCCACCCTGGCTTTGTCGAGAAGTATTTTGACATGCTGAAAGCGGGCGGTTCCAAGCATCACTCCCAATTACTTGCACCATTTGGTCTTGATGCCCGTGATCACGCCTTCTGGAACAAGGGCCTCAAAGTCATCGAAGGCATGATCGACGACCTCGAAGCCATGGACACCACCACCAGCTGAACAATGCCCAGAAATTCGTATCGTCCAAAAAAAGCCCCGCTCTCATGGGAAGCGGGGCTTTTATCGTTTGATCAAGTAAAGCAGCCTTGGAGCGAAATCGCCTCAGTTAGTTGGTCGCTTTCTTTTCGACTTTTTGTCCCGCGCCGTTGATACGTTCATACCATCGCCCGTCAGATGCTGCAGGCTTAGCTTTTTTGCCGGCATCAGATGTTGTCATCCAGGAATTGCCGCTTCCAGCCACAGGAGCCCCACCCGAAAAATAGATCGCATTTCTGCCATTTCCATAACAACCGCCAACACACGCCACCACATCCGACACGTCCTGGGTATTTTCAGCCGGTGTCTTGTAAACCGGGCCTCGAGCTTCACGAGGCTCCATATAGACGATATGCTGTGTGTTTTTGCGGCATCCTGCTTCGCAAACAACAACAAAGTGACCAGGATGGTCTAACGCAAGAGGATGCGGTTTGGCCGTCGTCCCAAGTTTCTGGTTTTTGAGTTTCTTGGCAGCCCACTGGTCATAAATATCATCTTCTCCCCCATGAGAGGCAACCAACAAAGGCTCCCCTTTTTCAGCAGGCTTGGAAGAGGTTGTGGCCGGAGTCGCAGCATCTTTGGTTATAGGAGCTGCAACTTTTTGTCCGCTTTGAGATGGCGGGGAAACCTTTTCAGCATTTGCACTGGGTCGTGCCTGAGAGCCGGGCGAAGGTTTAGAAGTAGCCTCCCGCTCTTGATGCTCCAAGTCTGGGGGAGCTCCATTCATTTCTTCATCATCGCCATCTGTAAGCGCACCCGGCGGCGGCGCGAGAAAGTCTTGCGCATGAGCAAGATGGCTGGAGGAAAATATGAAAAAGGCTGAGACGAGAGCCGCAGCAAATGGCAACAGTGTCAAAAGGCCTCCATAGGCTGGCCGGGCCATAAAATCTTTACGCATGCTATTCCACAAAATCCACACCACAAGAAAAACGAAACCATACCCATGTGCGGGAGGATGACACCAAAGGGGTTAACGAAACATTTACCTGCCGAAAAACCAGTGGTGGTGAATGGGTTTCTGTCGCGTCTGCAGGAAATCCAAAAAGCTTTAATTCAGAGCCCAGGCAATATCACCAGGTTCTTTTCGAATAAAAAGCAGTAACCCGAGCAACTTTTCAAGTATAACCCACCTGGAAAACTAAGCCGCTTTACGGGGCTGGTTTAGGGTAGCGCCAATAGTCACCTTTAGGTGTCGTGACGCGCTCTAGTGAGGGAACCCGTAATTCAGGTGGACGTTGGCCGGTGGCAATAAGCTTCCCGATATCGCTCAATAGTGCATTGTTTTCCGCATAACCAGAGTGGTTGATACCGATACTGTCCATGCTTGTGGCCGTGGCATCAATGGTATCGACCCCTTCAACCACGATGGGCCCTGATTCTGGCACATCCCCCGCACGAGGAACCCCACCATTGACTTGCCGTGAAACACGCAGTGCAGCATCGTTCGCAGCCGTATAAAGTGTAACTCCTTCTGAAATGCCTTTGATCGATTTGACAATGTTTTCAAATGTATCGCGGTCCACATCAGGAGCAGCCAAAATGAGCTGGCTGATGAGCACCTCATCAGGCTTGGAGCGTTTCAAGTCTTGTAAAACACGCAACAACAACTGGTTACCCATGGAATGAGCGATGATACTGACCTTTTTGGCGCCGGTTTCATTCACGACAAGATCTAGAAATTCCTTGAGATAGGGCTCGGCCTGCGCCGCGCTGTCGCGGTCATAAGTATAACCTTGCAATGTCCCCCCCGACGGCCAGCTATAAAGGAAGGGCGCGCTATCATATTTCAGATCATAGGCGATCTGGGCAGTTCGAAATACGGCGTTGTCAAAATGATTCTTGTAACCATGGATAAAGATCAAGGCGTGATCTTTGAAGCGACTGGCCTTTGCAATTTTTTCCCTCACCAAAGCCAGAAACTCTTCTCGTGAGAGCGTTTTCATGTCTTGAATTGTGAAGTGTTTTTGTGGGTCTTCTTCAGCTTCATAGATTGTAATATCAAGATACGGTATGCGCAGCGCCCAGGGGCGCTCCACCATGGGAACAACGTGAACCTTTGGTATCGTAACAAGTGCTCGTCCAAGTTCCATGCGTCTGGCGCGTTGCCAGCCATATTCCAGGCGTTTGGTGTCGGGCTTTTGCATTCGGTCTGTACCGAAATACACAGGAACAACAGTCCAGTCAGCTTCTGGTTTCAAAGGGGCCGCTTCACCATCGGCAGAAACAGCGGCCTCACGCGGCTCCTCTTCGATTTTCATGGCTTCAAAGTCGGTCACACCATCATCAAAGCCACCAGTCTCCTTTGCAGTTTCTTTTATCTTCTTGGGACGAGCAGGTGCGCCCATAGTGTTGGGAGGATCTTGAGGTGCTGCCACATCAGGCAAACCACCGCTCGGCATTGCGGGTGCTGCAGGCTGACTTGAACCGCCAGCACCTGGTGCAAGAGCGCCACCGATCCCGCCTCCGCTGGCACCTTCTCCTGATGAGCCATAGTTATCGAGGCTGGCCGATGGTTTTGACTTCGGCTCGCGGTCAACGGCAACTTTCTCTCTCGAAGTTTCAGGAACCGATTTCTTTTTGATACCGCGCTGCGCTGGCGGCTCGGCATCAGGGGCCGCACCAGCGACATCATCTCGTTTATCTTGATCGGCAGTGCTGGGAACAGAGATAGATTTATTTTCTGAAGCCGATCGCCCATCGGATTGAAAAAGGTCGAACTGGTTTCCAAACAACACAAGAGCCATGGGCAAAATCAACACCACCGTCAGCAGCAGTCGGGCGGCAACTTTCATGGGAAACGAAAGGTCATTGACAGCGCGCCAAAAAAATAAAAAGAGAACGACCGCCAGTATCGAAGCGATTCCCAAAATAATAGGCGTTGGCAATTCAAACATTTGAACTTATTCCTGTCGTTGTGAATCATTCAGATGGCGGAGCAGGGCAAAATCTTGTCAGCTTTAACCGGGTTCACTGTAGCAGTCGTGAGGCAACCTGCAATGGTCAGCTATGAGCTCACTCAACTCCTATGACAGTATTTTGATGGCCGGGAAAAATTTTGCTCCAAGCTTGACTTTCTTTAGAGTCCATGACCTAGCCCTTTATTGAGCAGCATTCGGTTTTCGAAGACCCTGGCGGGGATGCAATGACGGGACAATTGATGGATAAACGACAAGGCTCGCGGCAAAAATTATCCGTACAAGAATATGCCGATGGCGTTCAAAGTGGTGATCGGGCAATGCTCGCGCGCGCCATAACCTTGGTGGAAAGTACCAAACGAGAGCATCAGCAATTGGCGCGGGAAGTCCTGCAATTGGTAACGGGCAAAGCCAAAAACGTTCTGCGTCTGGGGATCACCGGTGTACCCGGCGTTGGCAAATCAACGACCATCGACCAACTGGGAATGAATCTCGTCGACCAGGGACACAAGGTTGCCGTCCTGGCGGTCGACCCCACCTCAAAACGAACCGGCGGATCAATTCTGGGCGATAAGACCCGGATGAACAGGCTTGCCCAATGTCCTGATGCATTTATTCGCCCCTCCCCAACCTCGGGAACTTTGGGCGGCGTCACACGCAAGACCCGTGAAACCATGGCACTGGTGGAAGCAGCAGGATTCGACATCATCATTGTTGAAACCGTGGGTGTCGGCCAATCTGAAGTCGCCGTCGCCGATATGGTCGATTTCTTTCTTGTATTGCTTCTGGCAGGTGGCGGCGACGATCTGCAGGGCATCAAGAAGGGCATCATTGAAATTGCCGATATGATTGCCATCAACAAAGCCGATGGCGATAATGTTTTACGGGCGGAACGTGCAGCCCAAGACTATCGCGCAGCTCTCAATATCCTCACCCCCAGCAACGCGCAATGGAGACCACCTGTGGTGACCATATCGGGCATCAGCAATCTGGGTTTGGATAAATTGTGGTCACTGATCTGCGAGCACGGTAAAATCCTGAAAGCCAGTGGCGCATTTGAGGAGCGTCGTCAACGCCAGGCGGTAACCTGGATGCGTGACATGCTCGAAGACCAGTTGATGGCCGCCGTTCGAGAAAATCCAAAGGTGGCAGAGCGTTTGCCTGAAGTGGAAAAAGAAGTGCGCGAGGGCCGTCTGTTGCCCTCCTTGGCCGTAGATCAAATCATGAAGTTAACGGGACTGCGCTAAAAAATGTCAAAGCCGGACAGCTCCAATAAAACAGGTCCATCAGTTTTATTGACCGGTTTTGGGCCGTTCCCAGACATGGCGGTGAACGCCAGTGCCCGTTACGTAAATGCCCTGGAAAAACTTGGCAGGCGAAACCGAACTGATGCACGCATCAATCACGCGATTCTTCCAACTCAGTGGGTTAAGGCGCCAAAAGCTGTTTCTCGAATGCGGCGGCGTTTCGTTCCCGATATCATTTTGCACTTTGGCGTTTCAAAACAGGCGCGTGGAATTATCATAGAGCAGGTCGCACGTAATTTCTGCGACCAAAGTAAGGATGCCGTAGGTGCCATGCCAGAAAACAATTTTGTCATAGCCGGCGCTCCATTTGAAATGAAGTCCACTCTTCCTATAAAACAAATCACATCGACGCTAACCTGCGAAGAGATCCCATTCGAGCTTTCTCAAGATGCCGGCTCGTACCTGTGCAATGCCGTTTTGTATCATTCCGTGCCTGCTTGTATTAAAAAAAGTCCCGCAGATACAACAGAAGATAAGGTGATTACCGGCTTTATTCATCTGCCCAGCGACCTTGGCAAGCCGCAGTGTCCATTGACTTGGCGCAAGGCATTAACCGCTGGTCGCATCATCCTTAACGCCTGTTATTTCGCTCTAAAGGACCGCCCCAGCCAGCCCCTTTGAGCATTTTTGCCAAGACCGATCGCAGATATGGCCTGAAACTTGCTCCTTGGTTCAGAAGATATCGAAAGTTTCAGAAGATATCGAAAGTTTCAGAAGATATCGAAAGTTTCAGAAGATATCGAAAGTTTCCAGCAGGGTTAAAGGCCAGGTCAAAAGTATGACAATAGATCGGCGCGGACTGATTACCGCCGGGGCGGGTTTAGGAGTGATTGCCACGGCTTCAGCCGCGTTCTCACCCCCCTCACAGGCAAAACAGTTTTCGGATGCAAAAGCCGGCAAAGATGACCGGCATCATGCTTTGAACACGACAGGCACCTTGAAGGTCAAGCTGATCAAGGGAGACCACCGCCACCAGACAAACATTTTGCAACAGGCCATCGACAAGGCTGCAAATCATGGCATTGTGGTTGAATTGCCACCGGGGCGGTTTGTCATCGGAAATATCAAGTTACGTGATGGCACCGTTCTTCTGGGGGCCCATGGTAAAACAACTCTGGTCTTTGCTGGCGGTGCCAGTTTTTTTGTCGGAGATGATCTTCAAGGTGTGCGCCTCACGGGTCTCAATCTTGATGGCGCTGGCTTAGCAGGCGAGCTCATCCACCTGCGTTCGTGTCGCAATATCATCTTGCATGATCTTTCGCTCAGGGCTGCCAACGGTAATGGCGTCGCTTTAACACGGTGTTCGGGAACAATATCCAATTGCGACATATCCAAAGTTGGCAAGGCCGGGATTTTTTCTCTTGACGCTATGGGACTGGAAATATCTTCAAACCAGGTGAGCGGTTGTGGAAACAATGGAATACTGGTGTGGCGCTCAAAAGCCGGTGACGATGGCACCATTATAAGTGGCAACCGGATCTTTGATATTTCTGCCCACCAAGGTGGCAATGGTCAAAATGGAAACGGCATCAACGTCTTTCGCGCGGGTGCGGTCATGGTGGCAGAAAACCACATAAGCGATTGCACCTACTCAGCAGTACGTGGCAACAGCGCATCAAACATCCAAATTATCGGTAACTCATGCGCGAGGATCGGCGAAGTCGCCCTGTACGCAGAATTTGGTTTTCAAGGAGCGGTAATTTCATCAAACTTGGTGGACACCGCCGCATGTGGAATCTCCGTGACGAATTTCAATGAGGGTGGCCGGCTTGCGGTCATACAAGGCAACCTCATACGCAACATTTTCAGGCGCGAGCATGAACCCAAAGACAAGCGTGGCGAAGGTATCGCCATTGAAGCTGATGCTTCCGTCACAGGAAATACTATCGAGGCAGCCGACACAGTCGGGCTGGCCATTGGCTGGGGCAGGTACATGCGAGACGTCGTTGCAACCTCCAATGTGATTCGTCTATGCCCCATCGGCATTGGTATTTCGTCAGACCCAGAAGCAGGCGGATGTCTTGTTGCCCAAAACCTAGTGTCAGGTGCCAGTGCAGGAGCAATAAAGGCAATGGATCTTGGTCGCGCCCATGGCCCCGAGTTGGACCATGGCCAGACGTTATCACAGCGCATTGCAATAAACGGCAACCTCAAAGTCTAGGCACGCAACAGGAGTGCCTTTATGCCTGGAGCGCCAGCATGTATGGCCTTAAATCATCAGTTCGTTCATAGGTTTACAATTTTCCCTTAGCAATAGTCAGCTCACGAGCAAATCATGGTATGACCGGGAAAAGATTCGTTCACGTCTCGTGATTTGGGCAGTTCACATGTCGGTTCCATTGGCCACGGCATTTCAAGACTGAAAAAACCACATTGCCCCACTGAGACCACCCCCAATGGTGAACTCAAAAAACGAGGGAATGAGGGAATGAGGGAACGAGGGAATGAGGAAAGAGCTGGAGCGGTGAAAATCATACCATCAGTTTGGTTTCAAAGATGCGTACGGAGCGCCATTTGTGTGGCCAGCTTTCTGGTTGTTACCAGTGCATTCTCACCCCAGGCCGTAGCTCAGAAACGTGACAAAAAGCTATCCTATTCACAGATGCGCCAGTTTGTTCTGGAAGCTCCACGCGAAAAGCTTCGTCGCATTGGTGCACACATCGTCATTGGCTATGATGTGGCCTGGCAGCTCACCCCGTTTCTTGAACGCGGCGCCATCGGCGGAATTTATCTGACCAAGCGCAATGCGCGCCATCGCAAAGCTGATCAAATCGCGCGTGAGATTGCAAAGTTTCGAGATCTGGCGAGCGGTAACACAGAGCGCCCCTTGTGGATCTCTGCTGATCAAGAAGGCGGTCTCGTCTCCAGGTTGAGCCCGCCCCTGCCCCGTCAAGACTCTCTAAAAGGGGTTGTGCTAGCCGCAAGCGATCCCAAGGCTCGCGAGCAAGCGGTACGGACATTCGCCGAGATAAATGCCAAAGCGTTGTCGAGCATCGGTGTGAATATTAATTTCGCACCAGTTGTCGATTTAAGTCCCATCCGCACCATGAAGCGCGATAAGTACACGCGCCTTAGTGAGCGTGCCATGTCGCGTGACCCAGGCATAGTGACCTACGCTGCTGCAACCTATTGCAAAACCCTTGCACGCTTCGATGTGCTGTGCACCTTGAAGCACTTTCCCGGCCTCTCCAAAGTGCGCGTTGACACTCATCTGGCTGGAGCAAATCTTGTTTCAAGACGCGATGATATCGAGGGGCAGGATTGGGTGCCGTTTCGAGAGGTCACCGAGGCAGCGCCATCCGCAATGATGATTGGCCATCCACGCATAATCGTTCTGGACCCAGACAACCCCGCATCAACCTCTACAAAAGTCATCAATGACCTTCTACGTAAAGAATGGGGGTTTGAAGGGCTGGTTATCACCGACGATCTGAACATGGGCGCAATAAAAAAGCGCAAAGGCGGCATGGCAAAAGCGGCAATTGATTCGCTCAACGCTGGAGCCGATATTCTTTTGTTTACCTTCGATCCCAGTGCCCTTGTACCGGTCTATTATGCCTTGCTGAAAGCCTATGATGACGGAACCCTT
>JAJRZC010000304.1 GCA_024275435.1 Alphaproteobacteria bacterium | reverse complement strand
TGATGCGCAGTTTGATGCGTGATGTTGAGGATGTAGGAGATCTGGTTGGCTCGGAAGATTTGTATCTGTCGTCACCGATTCCTTTTGATGCCAGTGCTCTTGATTGGAGCCAACATGAGGTGTTTAGATCGGAAGCTTATGTTTTTTCTAAGAAAAAGCTGGGAGAAGCGCGGCGTGATGGGCACCCTCTTCTTAAAAGTACCGTACAATGAATTTTGTGTTTAGCGCGTAACCATGCAGTCTATTGCGAGTTTTCGAAGTTCGCTACAGGCTCTTTTGGCGCTGTCTGCTGCTTGGAATCCCGAGAAGCGTGCACGGTAGAGGGTTCGTTGGCCAACTTCCACAGGTTGGGTGAGTGGGTGGTAAGCTTTCAACAGGCCGGCGGTTTTCCGCTCTACCGTTGCGAGATGCCGTTGGGCTTCAGCGGGTGTTTTGTAGGCTCCAACCTGGATTTGGTAAGGGGACCTGCTGTTCGTGCGGGCCTGTTCAGGTGCCGCTGATTTGAAATGGTCTGTGCGGTCGTTTTGTTGGCTGGAAATGAAATCAAACCTGTTTGCTCCCACGGCCATTCTTTGGTTGGGCTGCGTTTGATTCGCATTTATCAGGTTGGCAATCTGATCATTAAAAGTGGAAGGGGGCCTTCCCCGTGGTGTTCCATCGGCGTGATATAGACTGGGTGGGCGCCTCAAAGCAGGGGTATCTTGCGCTTCAGGATAAGGTGCCGTTTGGGGAAATGTCGGTTTTAACACCGGTTGTGTTGCTGAGGGTGATTGACCGGGGCGTGCTTGCGCTGGGCTTGTGACATTGACAAGCCGAACTTTGGCCAATTTGATCTTTGGTTCTTGGTAAGTACGTCTTGACGTGCGTTGAGCGGGGGCGGATGTCTTCGGTTTCGCGCGTGCAACAAGTCTTGCGGTGTTGTGCTGGGTTGAGCTTGAGCCGGCATAGGCGGGTTTTCGTACCGGAGGTTTGGCGCGCAGCGGTGCTGCCATCAGAAGTGGACGGTTGCGGGTGCGCCTGGGTCTTGTTCTTTTTGTCGAGGCTCTGCGAATATACCGTTTTAAGAGGGCGCGCATTCTGCTGTTACGTTTTCGAGCCGTTTTACCTCCAAACACCGCTGCGACGAGATGTTTACGATTTTGTCGCATTGAGGTGACGAGATTAAAGCCCGAGGCACGGATATAGCCGGTTTTGATGCCGTCAACGCCGCTGACACGACCCAATAGGGTGTTGTGGTTCTTGTAAGTTTTACCCCTGTAGGAGAAGTGGCGTGTTTTGAAGAGTTTATAGTGGCGCGGAAATTCATCCTGCAGACTTAACGCCAAGATCAGCATATCGCGTGCGGTGGTGACCTGATTGTCGTTGGGCAGGCCGGAAGCATTTTTGAAAACAGTTCTCTTCATGCCCAGGCTTCTTGCCTTGCGGGTCATCATGCGTGCGAAATTTCTTTCAGTGCCGCCAATGTGTTCGGCCATTGCGACGGCGATATCGTTGGCGCTTTTTGTAACCAATGCCTTGATGGCGTGAATCAACTTGATTTTGCTGCCCGGTTTCAATCCGAGTTTCGAAGGAGGCTGTGCTGCGGCGGTAGGGCTGATGGTAATCAAAGTATTGTAGTTCATGCGCCCGCTTTTGATGAGGTCGAATGCCATATAGATGGTCATCATTTTGGTCAGGGAAGCAGGATGGCGGAGCTGGTCGCCAGCACTATTATAGAGAATTCGACCTGTGTTGGCATCCATCACAAGCGCTGCGTGTTTTTGTTTTGCAGCAAGAGCGGGCGTACAGTAAATTGCGCTAACGGCGAGCACCATTATCAGGGTGCCAAAGACCGCTGGTAACCTTCTGTTGCTGTTTGTCGTAAAGGTCACGCGCGGCTAACCCTCGGTTTGTTCGTTTTTGCCTACAGCACTTGTCGCCTGATTATTCAGGCGTTTTCGGGCCGATTCGGGGTTCCGGCGTATGGGTGCCGAAAGTGTGGCACACTGCGAGGAAGATTCCTGGTCTCACATGTCGTCGCCATGGTCTCGTGAGACCATGCCTTTTGGGCCGCTTTTGGGCGGTCGCAAAGACTTCTCCGTTGGGCCACAATCAACAGGGCCCAAAATGGTATATTAGCGATGACAGGTGCGGTGAGTTTCCGCGCCCCCTGGTTTAGATTTTTGAAGGCACTCTTTTCGTCGGTGCCCTTAGTTTTGGCATGTTAACAAAGATCGGTTTCGTAACACTTTCCAAAGACAGGGTCTTTTGCTGAGATTAGCTGAAAGATTGTCCGGTTTTGATCCGCTTGTTACGATGGCTCAGGACAATCAAGGTATAAAATACTTTGTGATTTCGCCTTGCGTAGTCAAGCTAAGGCTTATTTCGAGTATTTTGACCCTCTAAGGTCTTTTTGAGTGGTTGTTATTGTGGATCTGAGAAACCATGTTTGCATCAACTCAGTTGGTAAAATGCCGGTTTTGGTTTTTGGAATTGCCGCGGGCGTGCGGATCGTTGAAGATAGAGGTAATATGGGGACATACTTGCGGTTTGAGCGGGATTTACAACGTGCGATTTGAAGGTGGCAAGGTCATTTTGAGACATGAGATGGCATTGCCTTTTGACGTTTCTTCTGATGGAGGGGCCTTTAGCGAGCAAGGATTGAGCAAAGAGCTTGGTTCTGAGGTGTTTCAACTGCATACGTGCGCAGCTGGTGGAATTGTCTGCGGGCCTGGGGGAAATGAACCTGGACCTAAGGAGCCTGGCCGGGAAGGCGGAGATGAGGGTGATGGTCGCACCGGAGTTGTCATCGAAACGAGACCCAAGACAAAACGGCCACGTTTGTTCAAGGTCTTGTTACTGAATGACGACTACACACCCATGGAGTTCGTTGTACATGTGCTGGAACGTTTTTTTGGGAAGGATATGGAAGAGGCAACCGAGATAATGCTGCATGTCCACCATAAAGGCGTCGGGATTTGCGGTGTTTATACTTATGAAGTGGCAGAAACAAAGGTAACCCAAGTGACGGACTTTTCGCGCAAGCATCAACACCCTTTACAATGCACGATGGAGAAAGAGTAGCCAATGCCATCATTTTCAAAAAGCCTGGAAACAGCTCTTCATCGCGCGTTGGAGTACGCCAACGAGAGAAGCCATGAGTTTGCAACGTTAGAACATTTGTTGTTGGCGCTTCTTGATGACCGTGATGCGGCAGCTGTTTTACGGGCGTGTAATGTGGATCTTGATGATCTTCGCGGTAGTATCATTGATTATCTCGATGATGATCTTGAAGAGTTAACGGTCTCGTCTACAGACGATGCGACCCCTACGAATGGTTTTCAGCGGGTTATACATCGCGCTGTGGTTCATGTTCAGTCATCAGGACGTGAAGAGGTAACGGGTGCCAACGTTTTGGTTGCGTTGTTTGCCGAGCGCGAAAGCCATGCGGTTTATTTTCTGCAGGCGCAAGAAATGTCTCGGTTTGATGCTGTCCAGTATATTTCACATGGAATTGCAAAGCGGCCGGGCATGTCTGAGCCTCGCTCGGTGCGGGGCATCGATGAGGATATGGATGCTGCAAATGGAAGTGATGAGGATGGTAAGCCTGGGCAGGATGCTCTCAACAACTATTGTGTGAACCTCAATAAGAAGGCCCGTGACGGTAAGATTGATCCGTTGATCGGGCGGGACAGTGAAGTTTCAAGAACTATTCAGGTTCTGTGTCGCCGTCAAAAAAATAATCCTTTGTTGGTGGGGGATCCCGGAGTTGGTAAGACGGCAATCGCGGAAGGTCTTGCTCTGCGTATAGTGCAGGAGGAAGTTCCTGAAGTTTTGATCGATGCCACGATCTTTGCGTTGGATATGGGTGCCCTGCTGGCGGGCACGCGCTATCGGGGTGATTTTGAAGAGCGGCTTAAGGCCGTAATGAAAGAGATCGAAAATTATCCAGGTGCGATCCTGTTTATTGATGAAATCCACACTGTGATTGGGGCCGGTGCGACCTCGGGCGGTGCAATGGATGCTTCCAACTTGCTCAAGCCTGCTCTACAGGCGGGTGCATTGCGATGCATTGGTTCGACGACATACAAGGAGTATCGTCAGCATTTCGAAAAGGACCGTGCGCTTGTTCGACGTTTTCAAAAGATCGATATCAAAGAGCCGTCGGTTGATGACACCATTGAGATTCTCAAAGGCTTGAAGCCCTACTTCGAGGAGTTTCATCGGATCAAATATCATGATGAGGCGGTTGCTTCTGCTGTTGAGTTGTCTGCCAAGTACATCAATGATCGCAAGCTGCCGGATAAGGCCATCGATGTCATTGATGAATCGGGAGCCTCTCAGATGCTTGTTCCTGCGGATCAACGTAAGAAGGTTATTACCGTCAAGGATATTGAAGCTACGGTTGCCACGATGGCCCGGATTCCGCCAAAAACCATTACCAAGTCGGATGCGGAGGTTCTCTCTAACCTTGAAAAGGATATGAAGCGCGTGGTGTTCGGCCAGAACAAGGCTATTGAAGCCTTGACGGCCGCCATCAAGCTTTCGAGGGCTGGACTGCGTGAACCTGAAAAACCCATTGGCTGCTATTTGTTCTCGGGTCCCACGGGGGTTGGCAAAACCGAAGTGGCGAAGCAACTGGCCAGTCTGATGGGTGTTGAGTTGCTGCGGTTTGATATGTCCGAATATATGGAGAAGCACAGTATCTCACGATTGATCGGTGCGCCTCCAGGGTATGTTGGTTTTGATCAAGGCGGGTTGCTGACCGATGGCGTCGATCAACATCCTCATTGTGTGCTTTTGCTGGATGAGATTGAGAAGGCGCACCCAGACCTGTTCAATATTTTGCTGCAGGTCATGGATCATGGAAAGCTTACCGACCATAACGGCAAGTCCATTGACTTCCGCAATGTTGTTTTGATCATGACTTCTAATGCGGGGGCGTCTGATCTGGCTAAGGCTCCGATGGGCTTTAACCGTGATAAACGCGAAGGCGATGATACGGAAGCCATCAACAAGATGTTCACGCCTGAGTTTCGAAACCGGCTTGATGCGGTTATCACTTTTGCGGGTCTGGGAATGGATGTCATTTCCAAGGTTGTGGAGAAATTTGTTTTCCAACTTGAGGCCCAGCTTGCTGATCGGGGTGTGACCATTGAGCTTTCGGAAGAAGCAGCGGCTTGGCTTGGCAAGAAGGGCTATGATGAAAAGTTCGGCGCGCGTCCGCTTGCTCGCGTCATTCAGGAATTCATAAAGAAACCGCTTGCGGACGAGTTGTTGTTTGGTGCGCTTGAGAAGGGTGGCATTGTCAAAGTTGTTCTCGCCAAGAAGACTAAAGGAGCCAAGGAGAGCGAGGGTGCTGACGATCAAGCCCTCTCGTTTGAATTCATTTCCACAAAACCGTTGAAGCGATCATCGGATGACGAGAATGAGTCCGGTGCTGAAGGAGATGATGGAGAACCCAATGAGGCGCTTGTGGAGGCTACCTCACGCAAGGCATTGCCGCGACCCTCTGAGAAAAAGGGCAAGTCCCGTGGCAGTGGAACCAAAGGCGGGCGGGGGAGTGGGGGCACGGTTCCAAGTGTGCCACGCAAGAAACGATAAGCGCCAACCAATCAAGCTTCTACGTGCCAAGGCCCTTAGTGCTTGATTAGCGTTGATTTGGTGTCTTGCTCATCCCAAGGCGTGTGGATTTCGCGGTCGTCTTGCAAGACCCGATAAGGCAGGCCCATTCTCAGACCACGACCTTTTTTGTTCTTTTTGGGTTTGCCTGTGAGTGCGTCTTTTGGCTGGGTCTTGCGCTTAAAATCGATGGAGCGAATGAACTCACGTAAGCGGGGTTGGATCTCGGTGCGCCAGCGTGTTCCGTTAAAGACACCGTAATGACCAACGCCTTTTTGGACGTAGTGGTAACGTTCATCGACCGGGATGTTTTTGCACAATGCGTGTGCGGCTTCCGTTTGACCGAGACCGCAAATGTCGTCGTTTTCACCTTCGACAGTAAGCAATGCAGTCTGTTTGATTTTTGAGCAATCGACGGTCTCTCCGCGATGGACCATCGTTCCTTTTGGCAGGGCGTGGCTTTTGAATACTGTTTCCACGGTTTCGAGATAGAAATCGGCCGCCAAGTCCATGACGGCGAGGTATTCTTCATAGAATTTGTTGTGCTGTTTGACTGAGTCACAATCTCCTTTCACGAGATTGTTGAACAGATCCACATGTGCCTGGGTATGACGCTCAAGGTTCATGGTCATGAATCCCGTGAGTTGCACGAAACCAGGGTAAACCGGTCGCATGAAACCAGGGTTGGGGAAGGGAACGGTCGAAATTACATTTTGCTTGAACCATGACATCGGTTTGGACTCAGCCAGGTTGTTGACGGCTGTTGGGTTGCGGCGCGTGTCGATGGGTCCGCCCATTAGAGTCATGGAATGGGGTTGGAAGGGCGTTTTTCGTGCGGCCATGATTGCGGTTGCAGCGAGCACTGGAACGGCGGGTTGGCAAACGGCGAGCACGTGGGTGCCTTCTCCGATATGCTCGATGCATTCAATTACATAGTCGATGAAATCGTTTAGTCCGAATGATCCGGCGGCCAAGGGAACGTCGCGGGCGTCAACCCAATCGGTCACATAGACATCGTGTTCAGGAAGCATGGCTTCCACGGTGCCGCGCAAAAGTGTTGCGTAATGACCGGACATTGGGGCAACGATCAGTACCTTCGGGTCATCACGTGAACCAATGACTGCTTGGTCTTTTTTGAAATGAAGCAGATTGCAGAAGGGTTTGGCTAGAACCGTGAATTCGTGAATTGGAACATCGAGACCATGTACCTTGGTTTGCTGGATGTCCCATTCCGGTTTTCCATACCTGCGGGTGGCATTTTCAAACAGCGAACAGGCTGCTGACATTGATTTTGCTAGTGGGGTTGAGGACAAGGGATTGAATGGAGATTCTACCTGCATTTTTAAAGCATGCGTTGCCATCCTCATTGGTGCATTGAAGATGTGAGCAAGCTCATAAAGGTAGTAGTTCATCTTCTCATCGTCTCCTTGCGGGAAAGCCCGAAAAGGGGGCTCTGGTTCTGTAGAATATGTTGCGCCGCAGCATATTCTACATTATTCTCACGAGTATTCAAATTGCTGTGGTCCATTTGTCTCATAAACCTCTCAAAGAACACTTGCCAGTGGGTCTTAAGTTCATAGGTTGTCTTAGAGAATTTGTTTTACCATAGTTGTTGCTTTTTGGGTTCAATGGCGTGTCTGCTTGGTCGCTCCCACGGAATTGGGCTCTCGAAAAGATAAAATTGCACAGGCGGATATGGGTGAAATCAGAATTAAATCCGAAATCACCATGCGCAGAACGCGGACTGGCGAGTAAAAATGCTTAACGATTGGTTAATTTTAGCTCGATTCGCCGATTCTTGCGCAGGCTATCTGGGTCATTGCCCTTAGAAAGCGGTGCAAACTCGCCGTGCCCGGCTGCAACAAGTCTGTTTGCAGGGACGCCGCGGCTGATGAGATAGCGGACAACCGATATTGCTCGAGCGGTCGAGAGTTCCCAGTTGGATGGAAACTGAGGGCTATTGATGGGTTGATTGTCTGTGTGACCATCCACTTGCAGAGCCCAACCGATTTCCTTGGGGATCTGCTTTTCAAGCTCAACGATGGCAGTGGCTAATTGATCCATTGCGGCAAGACCTTCAACGGAGATGTCAGCCTGGCCGGATGGAAACAGGACTTCGGATTGGAAAACGAAACGATCTCCAACAACACGAATGTCTTTGCGTCCGGCTAGGAGCTTTCGTAACCGGCCAAAGAAATCCGAACGGTAGCGCTGTAACTCCTGAACTTGCCGCGCGAGAGCGGCATTGAGGCGTTTGCCCAGATCCTTGATGCGGTCCTGGGCTTCTTGATCTTTCTTTTCGCTCGCGTTTAAGGCGGCGTTGAGTGCACTAATTTGTCGGCGCAAGGCGAGCATCTGCTGATTGAGGAGATCGACTTTTGCCAGGGCCTCCGACGAGATTTTCTTTTCGCTTTCTATATCGCTTGTGAGAGATGCGATTCGCTCGGCTGAGCTTTTGGCGGCATTTTCACCGCTGAGGGCAAACCCTGACAGCTTTTCGTTTTCTTCTTTGAAGGTGGCTAGAGAGGCCTGGAGGGCGGCTAATTCGTCTTCTTGGGATTTTGATTTGGCGCGTTCAAGAGACAGAATGTTGGTTAGTGATGAAATTTGTCGTGTCAGCCTTTGCAAGGCTGCATCCTTTCCGCTCGATTCTTGGGAGGCAAAATATTGCGCCAGCATAAAAATCGACATGAGAAAAGTGACCACCAGCAATAAAGTCGATAATGCATCGACATAGCCTGGCCAGAACTCATCATACTCGGCTCCGCGACGGGCTCTACGCGCCATTGGGCTCAGCCTCCACGCTGGAGGTTATTTGCAAGGTTGCGCAGGGCATCGGTCATGAGAGCTTGCTGCGCGGACTGCTCGTCGACCCATTCGCGCACGACCTTTTGTTCTTCTCGCATGCGAGCGATGAGCTGTGTGACACTATGGGCAAGTTCTTGGGAACTTCCAGAGTCACCTTGTAGACCGCCAATGCCGGAATTCTCTCCCAGTCTTAGATTGAGCTCTTCCAGGATGCGCTGCATGTCGTAGAGAGTGGCGGCTAACTGACGATTGGTGCCAGCTTCGCTGATGGCACCGCCTACACCACTGGAACCCAGTTCCGTTATTCCGGAGAGCCATTCTTCGAGTTCATTGTAGAAGCGGTTGTGGGCGTGACTGGCCTGAAGCTCCATAAAGCCTAAGACGAGTGATCCGGCTAAGCCGAGCAATGACGATGAAAAAGCTGTGCCCATGCCTCGAAGTGGGGCCGTTAAGCCGGTTTTCAAATCTCCGAACAACTGAACGGTATCGGCTGCATTTGTGTCGATTGACCCGATGGCGTCGCTTACGGATCTGATTGTCGCCAAAAGGCCCCAGAAGGTTCCCAGTAGTCCTAGAAACACCAGGAGCCCTACGAGGTAGCGGCCCGTATCTCGTGCTTCATCGAGCCGGGAAGCGATAGAGTCCATGATTGAACTCATGGCTCCCGTGGACAGAGAAATGGCACCAGTGCGATCGCGCAGCATGGTGGCCATGGGGGCAAGTAGGCTTGGCTTATGTGAAATAGCAAGGCCGGGGTCGGCGACGCGAAAAGCGTTGACCCACCTGATCTCCGGGTAGAGTCGGAAAACCTGCCGAAAAGAGTAGGCCAGACCGAAAAAGAGGACCGCGATGATGAGGCCGTTCAGTCCGGGATTTGCCGAAAATGCTTCGAACAACTGCCTGTGCAAAATGGCTGCAAGAAAAGCCACAAGCGTCAGGAAGATCAACATGCGGATAAGATAGAGACCCGGCGGGGAAAGCGACCGGTGGAACGGCTGTGCGCCATAGTCTGAATGTCTCTTCCGGGCCATTACAGTTGTCTCCGGCAATATCCGTTAAAAGATCAAAGTGCGGTCATCGATGAGAAAGACGCGCGTTTATGGTCTCAGTGAACCTTTTTAGGCGTTCACACTAGAGGAACCGTGAGGTTTCCCACAAGACCTGCTGTCTATCCGTTCTCTGAGAGATTGACTGGCGATAGGCGTTCCCAAAATTTGCCCCTGAGGCTTTGATTGCAGTTTAGGCATAAAGTCGTCGCGAATGGGGCATGGATCCTCAAGGCCGGCGCAATACTGTGTCGCTACGGGCTTTTTACACCTCTTTTCGCGAATTTGAGATAAGTGGCAGTATGGCTTTCTGGATGGTGCTGTTGGCAGCCAGGACACTGCCTTCATCGAGCATTTTGTCTTTGCCATTGAGGTCACAGACGTGACCGCCCGCTTCGCGAACAATGACAATTCCTGCCGCCAGATCCCAGGCTTGAAGACCACGTTCATAATAGGCATCAAAGCGTCCGGCTGCGGTCCAGGCCATGTCCAGTGCGGCTGAACCCGTTCGTCTGACGCCGGCGACGACCGGGTATACGGAGCGAACGTCTTGCATGAATTGTGAATGGAAACCGCGACCGCGATGAGGAATGCCTGTGGAGACCACTGCGTCTTCAAGGGACCGGCGTGCGGCGACGCGCAAACGGTAATCGTTTAGAAATGCTCCGCGGCCTTTTTCGGCGGTGAATAGTTCTTCTGTGATGGGATTGTAGATAACGCCGGCGACGAGTTGTCCTTCGCGCTCCAGTCCGATGGAAATGGCAAATAGCGGTATGGAATGGAGAAAATTCGTCGTGCCGTCCAGGGGGTCAACTATCCAGCGATGGGTTTGGTCGTCACCTTTAACGGTTCCACGCTCTTCCATCAAGAAACCGTAGCCGGGTCTGGCCCTAGCCAGCTCGTTGTAGATTACTTCTTCGGCGCGATGGTCGGCTTGGGAGACGAAATTCGCCGGGCCCTTTATTGAGACTTGAAGTTGCGCCACCTCGCCAAAATCGCGTGTGAGCTTTCGCCCGGCTTTTCGTGCAGCTGTGACCATGACGTTCATTAGGGCGGAAGCGGGCATGGGCGCGTAGTCTCCGGGTTGGGTTGATGGGCAGAGAGCCTTGAGGTGGTCTTGCGGTTTAGGGGTGGACTGGAAGTCGGGGCAAGGTTTTTTGATTGATGAGGCATTTAACAAGGCCATGGCCTAGGGCCTGGTGTGAAAAATAGCAAGGCTAAGACCAGCTGGTTTCATGGTGCAATGGATTGAACGGCAAGCAAAGTGTTTTCGTTTATATGGATGAGTGGAGGATTTTGTGCGGGTTCCGCTTTTTGCTCACGGCTATTGTAGAGGTTCGATGAGTGAGCGTTCAATCCATTCGCGAGAGAGACGTTCTGCTTCCTGTCTCGTTTTTTTAGGTAGTTTTGCGACGTGTTTATCCAATTGCTTGTCTTGAATGCCCCCGTATTTCGCGATCAACCTCCATTTGGCCATCTGCAAAGGGCTTTTTTCCACCCCGATTCCTTCAAGGTAAACATAAGCCAGTCTGTTTTGTGCTCCGACTACCCCGTTATTGGCGGCGGAAAGGAGGTAGGTGATCGCCCTGGGTTCGTCTTTGGTTAGCCCGCGCCCTCGAAGAAGCATAACAGCGTATTCGAACTGAGCTGCATGCATGCCTTGGTCTGCGGCACGACGTATCCATTTTGAGGCTTCTTCGGCGTCGAAATCGACACCGACACCTTTTTGATAAAGCGTTCCCAGATCGTATTGTGCCGCGGCCAGTCCCTTGCCAGCGGCATACTCGATATGCTTGGCGCCTCTTTTTTCGTTTAGGGGTTTTCCAGTTCCACTTAAGAACAGGAGGCCAAGATTGTAGTTGGCTTCCGGGTGTCCCGTTAGCGCGGCTTTCTCAAACATTTGCGCTGCCGCTTTCAGATCTTTTTTAACGCCATTTCCGCGCGCGTACATCAAACCTAAGGCGAAGGCAGCGTTGATGTCACCGAGTTCGGCGCCTTTCTTGTAGTGCTCAGCAGCCAGTTTCAGGTCGGGGGTGACGCCATGGCCATCGGAATATATGCGGCCCATCAATG
Organism: Alphaproteobacteria bacterium; assembly: GCA_024275435.1. Lineage (GTDB taxonomy): Bacteria > Pseudomonadota > Alphaproteobacteria > Rhizobiales > Hyphomicrobiaceae > JAJRZC01. The sequence continues at coordinate 5,348 of JAJRZC010000304.1, read as the reverse complement.
TGTGAGCCGACGCGTCACCTTTTGCTGCAGCCTTCTTGGCAAGTTCCAGCGCGGTGAGAAATTTTCCCTGATCGAAGGCCCTGTAGGCTGCATCATCATTGTTCGATTTTGCTGGTTTGTCGGATTTTGTGGTGGGCGCTTTCTTTGAAGTTGGTGCGCTTTTTTTTGGCTTTTCAGTTTTGTTCTTTGGTGATTGGTTTTTTGGGTGAACGCTCGTGTTATTATCAGCTGCAGCGATTTTGAAGGCTGTGGCTGGAACCTGCGGTTTGTTTTTGTGTACCTGCGTTTGCCCCGGGGCGGGTAAGAAACCGCACAAGAGTGTGGCAATGCCTCCAACTAAGAAACTTTGGAATATGGCTGATCGCATGTTGAAAGAGACCTTTGTTGGCGACGGTTTTTTCTTGCAGTGGCGGCCTGGCCTGTTGATCTTCGGAATTGTTTTTTTGTTGTTCTCCTGGCGGTACTTCTTACAGCTCCGCCTTCCGTGGTCGAGCTGACAAACTCGCAGGCTATAGAGGTAGGTTGGTTGCGCCGTTTTAAGTGGTGATCCTTTTATTTTCACCCGTTTCTTTGTTGGATGTGTTGATGGTCAGTGCCAGTTGCTGGGTCTCAAGCCAATGTTTTAGATCTGCGGCTGTTTTTCCCTGTGGGAGCATCGTTGCGATAAAATCAGCCTTGTTTGAGACGAGCATTTGAAATTGAACGGGGTTATCAACATTGAAGGCCACTGAGGGAATCTCGAAAATCTCTCCCCACCATTGTATGAGTTCCAATTGTCGTTGTTTTGCCTTTTCGATATCTGAGACAAACTCTGGTATTCCAAAAGCAATATAGTGTGAACCGGCTTCACCCAGGCTCATCGCAATGTGGCGGGAACGACCAGCATCCGCGCCCAAGATGGCTTCTTCACCAATGATTTCTTTTGCTTTGGCAAAGCGCTCTAGGATGTCGTCGGACCAGGAAAGATGAACTCCGTCGGCTTGGATGTTTTGGGCGAGTTGGGCGTTATCCTGGATCAAAGTTGCTATCTGATGGGTTTGGGCAGCTTTGCTTAGGGCCGAGGCTTTTTGAGAATCGATGTCGCCGTTTGGTGGTGGTGTGATCAGCAGGCAGGCAATCTGGCGTGGATCCAAAAGCGCCGCGATGCGTTCGGTGTCGGGGGTGCCGGATCCAGCTTGTACACAAAGGTATAGTCCGCAGGTATGTTCTGATGGTTCTACGGTCATGTTGCTCATTGGCTGTTGTTTTCCGTGAGCTTATTTCTATTTCATAAGGGCAAAAAGACGGCCCTGGGTAAACCCAGGGGCCGTCTTCAGCATTTCATGGGATTGTTACGAGCTTTTATTCTGCCATTTCGTGGCTTTGCTGCCAAGCGCCTTTGGCGGCCAATGAATTCATTTTGGCGCGGTGGGTGAAGGCCTGTTGGGCGCTTGCGACGTTTTCTGGTTTTCCACCCCATGCCTTGATGGCAGGTGCTTGCAATGCGCGGCCATAAGAGAAAGTCAAGGACCAAGGCAGTCCACCGATAGCGTTCATGAGTGAGAGATGTTTGGTTGCCAGTTCGGCGCTTTGTCCACCGGACAGGAAGGCAATACCTGGAACCGCTGCTGGAACGGTTTCCTTGAGGCATTTGATTGTTTTTTCAGCGACCTCTTCGGCGCTTGCCTGGTTGGGGCACTTTTGCCCGGCAATAATCATGTTGGGTTTTAAAACCATGCCTTCGAGGTTGATGCGAGCATCGTTCAACTCGCGAAACACCGTGCGCAAGGCCCAATGAGTGACCTCAAAACAGCGGTCTATGTCATGGTTGGAATTGGGGCCATCCATCAAGACTTCCGGCTCAACGATGGGGACGATACCTGCCTCCTGGCACAGTGCAGCATAACGTGCGAGGCCGTGAGCGTTTGCTTTGATGCAGTTCCATGAAGGTAAGCCATCGGCAATGGTAATGACGGCGCGCCATTTCGCGAAACGTGCGCCCAGTTCATAGTATTCGGCCAATCTTTCACGCAGACCATCAAGCCCTTCAGTGACCAATTCATTTGGCGAGCCTGCGAGTTTTTTGGCGCCCGTATCCACCTTGATGCCAGGGATACAGCCTGCTGCCTTCATGATGTCAACGAGGGGTGTGCCGTCAGCGGCTTTTTGCCGGATGGTTTCGTCAAACAAGATGACGCCGGAGATGTACTCCTGCATGGCCTCTTTGCTCTGAAACAGCATTTCGCGATAATCGCGGCGGCTGTCAGGTGTGGAAGCTAGGCCGATGGTATCAAAACGTTTTTTGATGGTACCGGTACTTTCGTCGGCAGCTAAAATTCCCTTGCCGGGTGCCACCATCGCCTTGGCGATATCTTCGAGCGTTTCAGTCATCAGAAGACCTCTGTCAAACGAGTCGTGAGTTGGAAATGAAAGTGAGGGTGTATATTTGATTTACACGTCCTAGCCCGGAAGCAGGGGGTTCGCCAAGTCCTAGAGCAAAAACCTCGTTGATGGCATGGGGAATAATGCTCTGAACCTATCTAAGATTTGGGCGTGGGCAATGGACTAATTCTTCCAAAAGATGATCTGCAACTGGCGAAAAAATCTTACCTTTTACGGAAAGCAGTATACGGAATATATTTGGCCGTTGGATATCAATTCATAGGTGCGGAGGTCTTATTCGTTGTTACGTGCAGGTGCCTAGATCATAGGGCAATATTGAACGCCCCCCGGACCAAAGAGGCCGGGGGGCGTTTGAAAGGTATCTTTTGCCTTATAGTTCTGGCTCTTAGGAGAGCTTGCCCATGACCACGGCGGTGTCGGCCATGCGGTTTGAAAAGCCCCATTCGTTATCATACCAGGACATGACACGCACGAAGGTTCCGCCCATCACCTTGGTTTGGTCCAGATGGAAGATGGATGAGCGAGGGTCGTGGTTGAAATCAATGGACACGTTGGGCTGATCGGTGGTTCCCAAAATACCCTTGAGTTCTTCTGCGGCAGCTTTTTTTATGGCTGCGTTGACTTCTTCTGGGGTCGTTTCGCGTTTTGAAATGAACTTGAAGTCGATCACAGAAACGTTTGGCGTGGGCACCCGAACAGATACACCATCGAGTTTGCCGTTTAAGTCGGGCAATACAAGACCTACTGCCTTGGCGGCGCCGGTGGATGTTGGGATCATTGAGCTTGCGGCTGAGCGGCCCCGGTAGAGATCTTTGTGCATGGTGTCCAGGGTTGGCTGGTCGCCTGTATAGGAATGGATCGTGGTCATGAAGCCGCGATCTATGCCAATGAAGTCATTCATGACTTTGGCAACGGGGGCGAGACAGTTGGTTGTGCAGGAGGCATTGGAAACCACCTGATGATCAGCGGTGAGCAGATGATGATTGACGCCATAGACAACTGTGAGATCGGCCTTGTCTCCGGGAGCTGAAATCAATACGCGTTTTGCTCCTGCCTTCAAATGGGCGGCAGCCTTGTCGCGGCTGGTGAAAATGCCCGTGCACTCCAAGGCCACATCGACGCCAAGATCGCCATGAGGGAGCTGATCAGGGTCTCGGATGGCGGTGACTTGAATGGGGCCTTTGCCCAGATTGATCGTATTGCCGTCGACTGTTACTTCTCCGGGGAAACGTCCATGTACCGAATCGAAACGCAACAAATGAGCATTGGTCTCAACGGGGCCAAGATCGTTGATCGCCACAACCTCAATATCATCGCGTCCGCTCTCGCAGATGGCGCGTAGAACATTGCGGCCAATTCGGCCAAATCCGTTGATGGCGACTCGAACTGCCATGGAAGGTCTCCTGATTTTTTTTCGCTTAGGCCCGAAAATGCGGGAAGGTTATCTTGCGGCGTTGATTGACACATTTCTCACCGAAATCACAAGATAAAAACGCGGATATCCCGAATGTCGGGCGATAGGTCGCTTAATTTGGTTTGGGAATGGAGTTGACGTCGTATTGGCGGTTCTCTTACCGTCGCTAGGTGCTATGCTTTTGTATTTCAAGGTAAGGCATGAGTGAAATCATCTTGTTAGATATTTGGATTTGTTTATGACCGAGCGGGCAAAGCCCAGGCAGAAACGTACCACCGCGAAGAAAAAGCCTGAGGCCAATGCTGCTGCGTTGGGAAAGGTGGTCGAGCAGTTAGATAGCAAGATGCGGGCCTTGCGTCGTGAGCGTGATAACCTGCGAAAAGAGCTTGAAAAGAGCAAATCAACGATCAAAGAACTTGAGGCTGCCAATACTCAGGCGGTAAATCGCATTGATTGGGTGATCGATTCGCTTCATAATTTGCTAGAAGATGGTGAGTGATTCGTCCGCGTCGTTGCAATAATGCATAGCTACAACCCGGTGAAGCATCCATGAGCCAGGTCTCAATGACCATAAATGGCAGAGTTTACCGTCTTTCTTGCGAGGATGGCGAGGAAAAGAGGCTTCTGCAACTCGCAAAGGATGTCGGGGCTCGGGTCGACGCATTTTCTGAAAGTTTTGGGCAAGTGGGAGAGAACCGTCTGTTGTTGCTCGCCGCCCTTCGTCTTGCGGACGAGCTTTTAGATGCGAAAACACTCATTGAGAAGCATACGGGTTCTTCGCTTGAAGCGTTAAAAGATTTAAAGGAAACGGGCGCCAAGGTGTCTGTCAAGGCTCGCCGTAAGGCAGGAAAAGCGAAGGGCGGCGATCAAGTTGAGGGACTTGGCATCGCTGATCGTCCGGAAGATTTAGCATCTGAAAAAAAAGCAGTCTAGCCCGATCTATTTACTACCGCGCTATTCGTCATCGAAAAAGCCGGAGTCAGCCCGCTAGGCGAGCGGCGAATAACATAGCCATAGCTACGTTAAAGCTGCTCAACGACGCATGTTGGGCGATTTGACTGCGTGACGGCGGCGTGCTGGTGAATAGATCGGACCAGGAAACCTATGGTTTTGAAGTCTGTTGTCGGCTCTCGCGAGACAATGTACCTCCCTACTTGGTCACAAATTTGAGCTTTACAGCATTGGAATTTTCATTTTTTCCAACTAGTTTGCAGGTGCTGCGGGGTTCGTTAGGCGCTAACAATCTCCAGGGCCTATAAGATCTACCAGGGAGCTGTCCCTGACCGGGACCGTGGTCTCGGATATACGGCGCCCACCTACAGGAATTGTAGGGATCCGGTGAGATATATATGCTCCGACGGCTTCGCGGCACTTTATTCTGGATTTCTCGATTCACGCCATTCTTGCGCGGCTGGAGCGGCTTCGCCTACTCCATCGCGGGAAGGTCATTGTTGATGCCGGGATAACAGGCGCATGACGATCTGGAATATCTCGTGACGGGTGTGCGGTTGTGTTGTCGGGTGGTGTGTAGCGCTTCACTACGGTTTCGGTC
>JAJRZC010000303.1 GCA_024275435.1 Alphaproteobacteria bacterium | reverse complement strand
CTTGGACATCTGTTTGCGATTTCCTGACTTTGCACCGCTACGAAAAACTAGAAAAAAGGAACTGGAAATAGGTGCGATCGGTAACATATGAATCGTCATTGATGACTGTACTCTTCTGGGATGGGATATTTTGAAAAACCCTGCGCTGACAGTCCAAACAATGATGTGGTGTTGCTGGAATGACACATATGTGTCAGAGTTATGCGTATGGTTAACCGAATCTTGAGTATTTCTTCAATGCGCTGCTTAAGGCCCTATTCCAAGAAGTTCAAACTGATCCTGTATGGAAGCGCTCAATGTGGAAAGTGTCACTCTTCCTTCGTTGAGACTAAGAGGCTATGTAGCTGTCTTGGGAGTATGGAAGTCTGGAAACGTGCATGTGTGGTGAGGACGTTTCGAGTGATTATTCAGCCATGATAACAGCTGTTTGTGAGGTGCTTTGAGCCGTAGAAATCGTAGGCATTCGAATGGATCTTCGGGCGAGGAACGTGCCCGCCGGTCATTGCGCCCCCTCCTGGTTCTGAAGAGCTACATCTTAAAATATCCCTTTCATCTCACGGCTGCCATCGTGGCTCTTGTGGTGTCGGCGTTTGCGATGCTGAGCGTGCCGTTGGCGGTTCGCCGGATGATTGATTTTGGTTTTGCAGGAAGTGACGGAACGCTTATCGCTCAGTATTTTATGATGCTGATATTTATAGGGGCGACCATTGCCATTGCCAGTGCGTCTCGCTTTTATTTTGTCAACTGGCTGGGTGAGCGGGTGGTTGCGGATTTACGCCGTGATGTGTTTGCTCATCTTTCCAGTTTGGGACCGGCTTTTTTCGAAACTGCCCATTCCGGTGAGATGATGAGCCGTTTGACGGCCGATACGACCCAGATCAAGGCAGCTGCAGGGACGGCGCTTTCGCAGGTGTTGCGCAATGCCATCATGCTTGTTGGGGCTGTGGTCATGATGCTGTGGACGAGTGTTTCTCTGTCCTTGCTGGTGCTTATTGCCATTCCTGCAATTGTGTTGCCGCTCATAGCTTATGGTCGGGTGGTGCGGCGTTTGTCGCGCCGTGCGCAAGATAGCCTAGCTGAGGCCTCGGCCTATGCATCAGAAAACCTCAGCGCTGTGCGGACGATGCAGGCGTTTGTGAATGAAACTACAGTTTCTGAGCGTTTCAGGAAGGCTGTTGAACGCTCGTTTAATGATTCCAAAGATCGTCTGAAGGCCCGAGCGGGTTTAACGGCCATGACGATGTTTCTTGTTGTTGCGAGCATTGTAGGTGTGTTGTGGTTTGGTGCGAGCGCCGTAATTGCAGGCGAAATGACCGGCGGGCGTCTTGGCCAGTTTGTGATCTATGCTTTGTTTGCTGCCGGTGCCCTGGGGGAATTGTCGGAGGTTTGGGGTGAACTTAGTCAAGCTGCTGGATCTGCCGAACGGCTAACGGAAATCTTACAAACAGAACCAGAAATACGGGTGCCCGCACAACCAATTGCGTTACCAAAACCGCCGCTTGGGGAAATAGCCTTTGAGAAAGTGAGCTTTGTTTATCCTTCTCGCCCTGATGAAGAAGCTTTGAAAGAAGTTTCTTTCAAGGTTGCCAAAGGTGAAACTGTTGCCCTTGTTGGGCCCTCGGGTGCGGGTAAATCCACGATATTTAATTTGCTGCTTCGCTTTTATGATCCAAAATCCGGTGCCGTTCTGGTGGATCAGGTTGATGTGTCGGCTGCTGATTTCAGGGAAGTGCGCAAACGTATTGCGCTGGTTCCGCAGGATATCGCGCTTTTTGCAGATACGGTTTTTGAAAATATTCGCTATGGAACGCCGGAAGCTGATTTGGCAATGGTGAAAGCTGCTGCCAAGGCGGCGCAAGCTGATGAGTTCATTTCAGAGCTTCCTAGAGGCTATGAGTCTCAGCTTGGCGAACGCGGTATCACCTTATCGGGTGGGCAACGTCAGCGTATCGCTATTGCGCGTGCGATATTAAAGAATGCGCCGATCCTGCTTTTGGATGAAGCAACCAGTTCGCTTGATTCGGAAAGCGAGAATGCCGTTCAAAAGGCGCTAGAGGAAGTGATGGCAAGTCGCACCACGCTGGTTATTGCCCACAGACTTTCGACCGTACTGAAGGCGGATCGTATCCTGGTGATAGATGGTGGGCGAATTGTGGAGCAGGGAACTCACGAAACACTCATCAAGGCTTCGGGTCTCTATCAGCGCCTTGCTGAACTTCAATTTTCGAATGGTCTGCTACAAAAGTGAGAGGTGCCTTTGTGGTGTCTCATGAATCTAAACAAAGTGGGCATGCTCGCGAAGCTATCATGAAGGTGCCTACTTGGGTGGAGGGCGCGGGACGCTGGAGAGCGTTTCGGTACGGCTTTTTGCGCGCTATGCTGGTTCCGGGCTGGATACTACTCATCAGCGCTTGTGGATTTGGTGTGCTTGCACAGGACGCCGGGCTGTCTTTATTCCAATCATTGTTGGTCATGGCTGTTTTTTTTGGTTTGCCGGCGCAGGTGGCGGTGGCTGACCAGTTGGCGCGCGATGCAACGTTTTTTGCGGCTGCCATTGCCGTGGCCTTAACGGGGATCAGGCTTTTGCCGATGACCGTAACACTGATGCCGTACCTTGGTGGGAAGGATAAAGGGCCGACTGAGCAGGAAAACCCGCCGATACTTGCAAAATATCAAGAGCGCGTTGGACAGTTGATTGCTGTTCACTTCATTGCCGTTACGGCCTGGTTTGAAGGTATGCGTGCTTTGCCAAGCCTTCCTGAGAGATTGCGACTTATTCATTTCATCGGCATCGGCATCGGGCTTGTGAGTATGACACTGGCCGGCACGGCGATTGGGTATTTGCTGGTGGAGGTGGTGCCACCTGTTGTGGCAGCGGTGTTGCTGTTTGTCTCGCCGATGTATTTTTTGTTGTCTCTTATCGATACGGGACGACTGCCGGTGGACATATTCGCGATTGTACTGGGATGTGCACTTAGTCCGGTTTTTTATTTGCTGGTTCCCGAGTTTGACCTTCTTATTACAGGACTTTTTGGTGGAACGCTTGCTTACCTGTTTGGCCGTAAATTCAGGGGGCTGTCGGTTGTTTCGAAGAATTCACAAAAAGGTGTTTTAAGGCCGCCTTCTAGTGGTGAAAAGGGACCATGATGCGTGATTTGTTTTCGGGTCTTGCAGATAATGGTTTGGGTGTGACGCTCGTTTTATTATTGATTGCGTTTGTTGCGCATGAGCCGTGGCGCTGGATGGGGTTATGGCTTGGCCGGGGTGTTTCGGTCGATAGCGAGATTTTTTTGTGGGTTCGACTTGTTTCAACTGCTCTTGTAGCAGGGCTCGTCATCCGAGTTATCGCCTTTCCTGCTGGAGCTTTGGCGAGTATTGCACTTAGTTCCCGCCTACTTGCGCTTGTGTGTGGGGTTGTCGTTTTTTTAATTTCCGGGCGCAACATGGCCGTGGGGGTGCTGGGGGGCGCATTGGCATTGGCCATTACGGGTTTTGCCGTTGGGTCGTGAAGTATGCGTCTTATGCGGCTGTGAGCGTCAGGTGATCAGTAGAGGGGTTTGGTGAATGAAGGCCGGGCGTTCGATTTCGTCAATAATGAATTGGGCGACATCGGCACGGGTAATCGATCCAGCATGCCAATCTTTCGGATCTGTGAGGGCTTGATAGAGTCCGCTAACGGGGCCATCTTTCAAAAGCCCCGGGCGCGCAATGGTCCATTGGAGCTCACTGTCTTTTATGATTTTTTCCTGAATATCCTTGTCGTCGTAAATTCGTTTCAGGATGAGTGGGAACGCAAAGACATCGTAGAGGAAGCCACCATGGCCGCGACTGTCTCCCGCACCTAGCCCGGTGATAGCAATAAGTCTCTTGATGTCCTTTTTTGCCATTTCTCTGGTCAAGATTTCGGTGGCTTTAGAAAACAGGGTTGTGCCTTTGAAATAGGCTGGACCCATGGCAAGCCCGAGAACCTGGATGACGGCATCAACTCCTTCAAGGGCGTATTGGATGTCGGTTTCGCTCAAGGCATCGCCATCGACTTTTTCTAAATTGGGATCGTTCAGGGCAATGTTATGAGCGTTTCGTGCCAGAGCTCGTACACTGTGGCCCGATTCTAACGCGGCCTTGACGGTTTCAAGACCGATCCCGCGAGAGGCGCCTATGACAAGAAGATTTGACATGATTGGGACTATGTAGTTGTCGGCTATGTCGGGATTTTGGCAAAAAGGGTCGAGGTTGTCACTTATTCGCTGTCTGCTAGAGCTGCGCGGATCTTTTCTGCTGCGTCTTTCAAGGCTTGCGGGTCTTCCATTTTGCCCGAGTGGGGTTTTAAGGATTTTCCCTCAAAGCGCGGGATTACATGGATGTGGAGATGAAAGACGCTTTGGCCGCCGGCCTCTTCGTTGAATTGCAAAACGGTGACACCATCGGCGTTGAATGCGGATTTAACGGCGCGGGCGATTTTCTGAACTCGCGGCAAGAGCTGTCTGAGGGTTTCTTCGTCGGCATCTAGAATATTTCGCACGGGTGCTTTTGGGATGAGAAGGGTGTGGCCCGGGCCTTGCGGCATGACATCCATGATCGCCATGACGTAATCGTCTTCAAAGACTTTTTGAGCAGGGACTTCTCCACGCAGAATCTTGGCGAAGATGTTTTGAGTGTCGTAAGGCGTGCTCATGTGGGCTCTCTTGATCCGTGTGTTTATGGCGTCATGACCTAAAGCTGGTTGGAGAGCAAGGTCAATGGTCTTCGTTTTGGGGGGTGGTTTTTTTGTAGGGAGTCATGTTGGAAAGAAGGCGTTGTACGTGGTTAATCTGGAGGCGTTCGCCTTGGAGATAGCGTTCAACGGCGCGGTGCAGGCCCTGGTCGGCAATCCAGTGGACGGAATAGGTTGTTGTGGGAATATATCCACGTGCCAATTTGTGGTCTCCCTGGGCGCCGGCCTCGACGCGCGCCAGGCCTGATTCTATCGCGTAATTGATGGCTTGGTAGTAGCAGACCTCGAAATGCAATCCGTCGTGGTGTTCTCGCTGCCCCCAATAGCGGCCATAAAGGCAGTTGCCGCCGATGATGTTGAGGGCGCCTGCGATGTTTCGGCCCGCGCGCTTTGCAACGATGAGAAGGCAGTTTTTGGACATACTCTCGCTGAGATGCTTGAAAAACTGGCGGTTTAGATAAGGGGTTCCCCATTTTCTATCGGCGGTGTCGAGATAGAATTCATAAAATTCATCCCAGTGCTTTTTTGTAATGGCTTCGCCTTGGAGATGTTCAATTTCGATGCCTTTGTGGACTATATTTTTGCGTTCCTTGCGGATGTTTTTACGTTTTCGTGATGAGAGCGTTTCGAGAAAATCTTCAAACGTGAGATAGTTGTGATTGTACCAATGAAACTGCTGATCGGTGCGTTTCAGGAGGCCCATTTTGCAAAGGCGTGTGTTTTGAGCTTCTTCCATGAAGGTAATGTGGAGCGAGGATAGCTCCATTTGTTTTGTCAGTTCTATGGCCCCGGCTATGAGCATCTGTTCATACGTTTCGTAGAGCGGGCCTGGTTTGATGAGGATTCGCGGACCCGGCACGGGGGTGAAGGGTATGGCGCATTGCAGTTTTGGATAGTAGTTGCCACCGGCATTCTCCAGAGCCTGTGCCCAGGCGTGGTCAAAAACGTATTCCCCCCGACTGTGGGTTTTTATGTAGCATGGCATCACACCCACAATCAGATCTTGATGATCGCGCAGGACAAGATGGCGGGGTATCCATCCGGTTTCCACATTGACGCAGCCGCTGTCTTCTAATGAGCTGAGGAAGGTGTGGGAGACAAATGGATTTAAGACTTCGGAAACGGGGTTAGCGCAGGCATCCCAGTCTTTGGCGTTGATTTTTGAAATTTCTGATACAATGGAGATGGTCGCGTTGTTGGATTGCGTGGTGTCCCTGCTGGTATTGATACTGGCTCGGCCAGTGTCGCTTCTGGCTTGGCTCGTATCGTCAATGTTGTCATGTCCGGCCATTTCGAGCCATGGGGTTTGTGTTGTGTCGGATTGGAATTGGTATGTTAGAGTTTGTGCAACTTAGGTGGTGTGAATAGTTTTCTGGAAGTGGTTTTGTAGTCTGATGTTATGGTCGATGTGTGATTGGGACAAATGATTGTTTCTGAGGGAATAAAATTCTGCCGGCTAAGGCGCTATCTTTTTATTCTTACCTTTGGAATGGGAGTGCTGTGCGCGAGCGTAATACGGGCAAATGAAGGGGTCGGGCTTGATGCTCCTTTGAAATTGCGGAATCTGGTGTCGGCGGAGGATATCGAGAGCCAGGGGGACGCGCAATACCAAGAATATTTGTCAGAGATCTTAAAGAAAAATCGTCTTCTTAGGGCGGATGATGCGCACTTTAAACGTGTGGTTCGTATCACTGGCGGTTTGCTGCCATTTGCCCAACGTTTCAATGATCGCGCTGGGAAGTGGGCGTGGGAAGTTAATGTTGTTAAGTCGAACGTGATCAATGCATTTTGTCTGCCGGGCGGCAAAATTATCGTGTTTACCGGTATTTTTGATGCTTTGAAACTCACTGATGATGAGACGG
>JAJRZC010000302.1 GCA_024275435.1 Alphaproteobacteria bacterium | reverse complement strand
TTGTTGTGAGCCGAAAGTGATGACGGCCATGGCTATGAGGGCGGCAAGTGCCGAACCGGAAAGAATGCGCCAAAAGACGAGGCTGTCCCATATTGATGATCCGGGCGTGCTTTGGGTTGCGCTCATGGGGCCTTCGGCCTTGGCCGACTGGTCAAATATTCGAGCGTCTATTGCTGTCTTTAGATGCTTTGGCGGTGCTACGGGGGCATACTCATCGTTAAGCGCTGAAAGCCGGTGCTCCCAGCTTTCCACGAGTCGTGCAAACCCCTCATCTTGCGCAATACGGGCTGCCACCTGGGTGCGCTCAAGCTGGTCGAGAGCACCCAGTACATATTCAGCGGCCAGGGCGTCATCGTCGCCTGGGTTTTGGCCTATGGTGGGCTCTTTGCTCATTCTTCAAGGCACTCTTTAAGCTTCATCAGGGCTCGGCGCAGCCAAGTTCGCATTGTATTTAACGGGATACGCGATCTTTCAGCCAATTCCTGATAAGAATAGCCCTCCAGATACGCTCCGCGTACCGCCTCGGCCTTTTCGCTGTCGAGTCGCTCCAAGCAGTGGTCGATTCTGGCCCGCTGTGAAACCGAAACTGCTGTTTCCTCTGGCGTTGGAGCGATATCTGCGATTTGGTAAACTTCTTCGATTGGTTGATGGCCGGGCTTTCTTGCCCGCAATCGATCGATTGCGTGATTGCGGGCGATGGCAATTAACCACGACATGGCGCTGGCCTTCGAGAGACCATACTGATCAGCGCGCTGCCAGATCTTCACGTAGATCTCCTGCAAGGCGTCTTCGGCTTCTGTTCTGTCCTTTAAGAGACGCAAGGCAACGCCAAACAGTTTCGCACTGGTGTGTTCATAAAGGCGGTCAAACGCGCGTGCGTCCCGCAGGGCCGTTCGTGCCAGCAGCCTTTTTATGTCGTCGGGATGAAGCACGTTAAGGTTCCTGCATGGAATTGGACGCAACACCAAGGGGCAGGGTTGTTAGTGCCATGGAAATCTGCGAACGATCAAGGCTGTTTCCGGGAAGCGGGCGTTTGCCAACAGGGCGAATGGCACGCTTTCAAGGGGCAGGTCGTCAAGGTGCGGTACTTATGTAGGCTGCTGTCTTGCTGGGCTAGGCCGACTATTCTAGTGCAGTTTGAGAGTGTTCTTTCAAATTTTGTTTTGAGGGGGCTGTCATACCGATGTCTGCGGGTTGTTTCGTTGCCAACTGCTCTCTTCTCGTCCTTAGATTCATCAGGAGACGTCGGCTGTATTTTGTGAATTTTCGCCGGAAAGTCTCAGAAAATATGGACCCGTGACGGGCTTGTGTAGAAATTTAATGCTGAAATGCATATTTTTTTCCCTAAAAAAAATGGTTTCAGCTGCGATGAGTGTTGGCAGATGACTTTCTCTAGCGCGAGTACTTCATTGAAATCTAAATGAATATTGTATTCAAGGGGGCTGAAAAAGCTCTCTGGTTTATCACACTTGTAATTCTTCGCCACAGTGTATATATGCGACCATCGACTTTGGCCGGCCGACTTGGCCTCTACGCCTTGAAAATCTCAGGCGCACGTTCAGCCCCCTCCAAAAATCGACAAAAATAGGGCTTGCGCTCGCGCTGAGGTGTGTGTGCTTGCCTGTGTGAAATCATGGATCAGAAAAAGGAAATCTCCATGGATACAGGTACAGTTAAATTTTACAACGACCAAAAAGGTTTCGGTTTTATTGCACCAGATAACGGTGGCAAGGACGTTTTTGTTCATGCCACCGCTCTTGAGCGCGCCGGAATTCATGGTCTTTCTGAAGGTCAGAAGGTATCCTTCGACACTGCAGAAGATCAACGCAGCGGCAAAATCGCTGTCGACAACATCCAACTCGCCTAAGCTTTCAAGTTCTACTTGAATAAGCATTGGTAGGCATGGGTTTGCCCATGTTTGAGATGAAGGAGCCGTTCTCGAAAGAGGGCGGCTCTTATTTTTTTGCTTTTTCTTGATCCGGGAAGCACGCGATTGTGTTGGCGGGACAGTTGTTTGTGATTTTCTTAGATTGGGTTTTTGCCATAGCCCTTACAAGTGAGGAGAAAGCCATGAAAGCTTCTGACCTGCTTGTTGAGGCGCTGGAAAATGAGGGCGTTGATTATATATTCGCTGTTCCGGGCGAAGAAAACCTTGACGTTTTAGAGTCGCTTCGAAAGTCATCACGGATCAAACTGGTGCTGACACGTCATGAACAAGGGGCGGCTTTCATGGCTGCGGTTCATGGCAGGCTGACCGGTCGGGCGGGTGTATGTTTGGCGACACTGGGACCTGGAGCCACGAACTTTGTGACCCCTGCAGCCTATGCTCAGCTTGGTGCTTTTCCATTGGTTATGATCACTGGTCAAAAACCCATCAAGACATCGAAACAAGGGCGCTTTCAAATTGTCGATGTGGTTGGGCTGTTTGGGCCCATTACCAAGCTCTCCACTCAAATCGTTCATGGTAATGCAATTCCTTCCATTGTACGCGAAGCCTTTCGTCTGGCACAGGAAGAACGTCCCGGAGGGGTGCTGCTTGAATTGCCGGAAGATATTGCAGCGGAAGAATGCGATACACAGGTTTTTAAACCGCATAGGCGCAACTATGCTTCGGTGCAGCTTTCGCATATTGAGGAAGCCGTCAAGATGATCAAGGCGGCGAAACATCCGCTGGTTTTGATTGGAGCGGGGGCGAACCGGAAGAAGGTACGCCATGCCCTTTGTGATTTCGTTCACACAACACGGCTGCATTTTTTCACCACTCAGATGGGAAAGGGCGTTGTGGATGAGCGATCAGAACTGTGTATTGGAACAGCGGCTCTTTCGGACGGTGACTATCTGCATTGCGCGGTTTCTTGTGCCGATTTGATTATCAATTTCGGTCATGACGTTATTGAGAAGCCACCGTTCTTTATGGAACAAGGAGGGAAAACCGTTATTCATGTGAACTATCGAGCGGCACGGGTTGATCAAGTTTACTTTCCCCAAATTGAGATTGTCGGAGATCTTGAACAATCCGTTTTGAGTTTAACTTCCGAACTTGGTGCAGTGTCGTGTGACACGTCATATTTTGAGCGTGTGAGAACTGAGGTACAAAAACATATTGGCGAAAGGCGTGACGATAATCGTTTTCCCATTATACCGCAGCGTCTGGTGGGAGATGTGCGCGATGTGATGGGTGAGGATGATATTATCTCGCTGGACAACGGAATTTACAAGGTATGGTTTGCGAGAAACTATCCCGCCTATCAGCCGAATACGGTGCTCCTTGATAATGCACTTGCGACAATGGGCGCTGGGTTGCCCGCTGCGATGATGGCTTCACTTCTGGAGCCTGATCGTCGTGTGATGGCGATTTGTGGAGATGGTGGTTTCATGATGAACAGCCAGGAGATGGAAACGGCTGTAAGGCTCGGTCTCAATCTCGTGGTGGCTGTCTTGAATGATGGTTCTTATGGCATGATCCGATGGAAGCAAGCGCAATTTGGCTTTCAAGATTGGGGTCTGGAGTTTGGTAACCCTGATTTTGTCGCGTATGCGAACAGCTATGGTGCCACTGGCCATCGTATCTCAGCAACAGAAGATCTCAAGGCGACCTTTGAAAAAGCGTTTCAGGCGGGCGGTGTTCATTTGATTGATATCCCGGTGGACTATTCGGAGAATAAAAAAGTTCTCATTGATGAGTTGCAGGCTCGTGTATGCTTGTTGTGATTGCAAAGACCTGAACTGCATACGTTGAAATTTATGCTCGACATATCGGGAGACCTGCCATGTCTTGGTACAGCTCAATTGTCATGGAGGCATTGTCGACACTTTCAACGTTGTTCGTTGCAAGTGTAGGGCTGGTCATACTTGCAATCATTGTGATGTTTGCCGTTGATGTTACGCAAACCAAAGATGCAATTCGACGAAATTACCCCGTCATTGGGCGGTTCCGATCTTTGTTCTCGCAGTTGGGTGAATTTTTTCGCCAATACTTTTTCGCTATGGACCGCGAAGAAATGCCTTTTAACAGGGCTGAACGAGAGTGGGTTTACCGTTCTTCCCGTGGTGTCGATAACACCGTTGCTTTTGGTTCAACCCGTAATCTTAATCCGGTGGGGAGCGCTATTTTTGTCAACTGCGCGTATCCGACACTTGATGAAGATGCCATTGCTGCGCCGAAAGTTACCATTGGCCCGTTTTGCCGCCACCCCTATGAGCAAGATGCGCTTATCAATATTTCCGGTATGAGCTTTGGTGCCATTTCGCGACCTGCTGTTCAGGCATTGTCTCATGGTGCCAAGTTGGCGGGTTGCTGGTTGAATACCGGCGAGGGCGGTCTGTCGCCCTATCACCTTGAGGGTGGTTGTGACATCGTCTTTCAGATCGGCACGGCAAAATACGGTGTACGCGATAAGACGAAGGGGTTATCGGACGACAAGTTGCGTGAAGTTGCGGCTCATGAAAACGTCAAGATGTTCGAGGTTAAACTGAGCCAGGGCGCGAAGCCGGGAAAAGGTGGAATCCTGCCAGGAGAGAAAGTCACACGGGAAATTTCTGCTATTCGTGGCATTCCAAGGGGTGTTGATTCCATTTCTCCCAACCGCCATCCGGAGATCGATAGTAACGATGCGTTACTCGATTTCATTGGCCACGTTCGTGAAGTCACCGGTAAGCCGACGGGGTTTAAATGCGTCCTTGGGGCATATGGCTGGCTGGAACGGCTTTGTGAGGAAATCAATCTTCGTGGGCAGGAGAGTGCGCCTGATTTTATCACTATCGATAGTGGTGATGGGGGAACTGGCGCGGCACCCATGCCGTTGATGGATAATGTGGGGCTTCCTATTCGCAACGCGTTGCCGATGGTTGTCGATATTCTGACAAAGCATGGTCTGCGCGGGCGCATAAAATTAATCGCTTCGGGCAAACTCATCACGCCTGCGGAAGTGGCGTGGGCCTATTGCAGTGGCGCCGATTTTGTAACTTCAGCTCGCGGGTTCATGTTTGCTTTGGGGTGTATTCAGGCGATGAAGTGTAATCGCAACACATGCCCAACAGGGATCACGACGCACAATATACGTTTGCAACGGGGCCTTGATCCAACGGATAAAGCTCAACGGGTTAAGAATTTCGTCAAAAAAATAGAATACGGCGTCAACCTGATTGCGCATTCGTGTGGGGCAAAACACTCGCGAGCCTTAAAGCGATTTCATGTTCGTATTGTGCAATCTAACGGTGCTTCACTGCCCTTAGATGAGCTTTTTCCCGACCAAACACCGGCAAAAGACAAAAAAACGCCCTGATCACATCTCGTTTATTTCCTTAATCAACGTTTGTATTTGCATGGCGCGTTCTGATACCTAACTCGCAAGAAATATTTTGTGACCGTTGAAGGCTGTTGCAATGCGACTTGTAGTCGGATGTGAGCTAAGGGTGTTGGGGATTTCATGACAACTGTACAATACAGAGACCAGGTGCACGAAGAAAATCGTTTGTCATGTTCTAGCGCTTTGGCTGACAAATTGTTTGAAAGCCGTAAGTATTCGATCGCGCTTGTTGCTCCTTTGAGTGATGAAGATCAAGTGGTGCAAGCTATGGATGATGCAAGCCCGGCCAAGTGGCATCTGGCGCACACCACATGGTTTTATGAGTCGTTCATTTTACGTGATTACCTGCCCGGATATGAACCCTTTTGCGAAGCATTCGAATACTGCTTTAATTCCTATTATGAAGCGAAAGGTGAACGTCATCCCCGTGGCTATCGAGGTCTTTTAACGAGGCCGTCGGCGCAAGAGGTGCGTGATTACCGGAAGCATGTTGATGATGCTCTTGGAAGGCTCTTGAAGCATGAGTTTGAGGATCATGAAACAACCTTGAATGTGGCAACGCTTTTAAGTCTTGGCATTAATCATGAACAACAACATCAAGAATTATTGCTGACGGATATTCTGTCATTGTTTGCCAGCCAGCCGTTGAGACCTGTTTATAAATCCGTTGGACTTTCTCGTTGTGCCTTGGCTCATGAGAATGTGAAAGAAGATTGGATTAGGTATCCAGGAGGAGTCTGTCAGATCGGGCATTTTGGAGATTCATTTTCCTATGACAATGAAGGCCCGCGCCA
>JAJRZC010000301.1 GCA_024275435.1 Alphaproteobacteria bacterium | reverse complement strand
TAAGGAGAGCCTACGACAGCAGCAGAAAGAACTTGATTCCGTTCTTGTTTCTGATTCCTAAGAATTTTCTTTTTTAAAATTCTTTTCTCACCTCACAAAACATTAACGTGTGAGATACCCCTGATTTTCTAGGCACTTTTCATCGTCAGATTTTGCTGTTGCCCATAGTCGATGGAAGCCAGCATACCAACTCTCCTGGATTGATTGAAATCTGGTCGACATACTTAGGTTCATAACCGCACCGGGATCTTGAGGTAGTGAATACCGTCAACCTCAGCTGGTGGAAGCTTGCCTGCACGGATGTTTACCTGAATTGACGGTAGCAGGAGCAGCGGAGCGTCGAGATTTGTATCGCGCGCCTCACGCATCGCAACGTACTCATCCTCGCTCACACCATCTTTGATATGGATATTGTTGGCGCGCTGTTCGCCCACCGTAGTCTCCCAAGCGTAGTGATCGCGTCCCGGTGCCTTATAGTCGTGACACATGAAGAGACGCGTCGCTTCCGGTAACGACAGCAGCTTCTTTATTGATTGATAAAGAAGACGAGCGCTGCCACCAGGAAAGTCGGCACGCGCGGTTCCATAGTCCGGCATGAACAGTGTGTCGCCAACAAATACTGCATCATCAATTTTGTAAGCCACATCGGCAGGCGTATGACCGGGAACATGGATCACTTCGACCTCCTGAGTGCCAAAATAAAACCGCTCGCCATCCTTGAACAAGTGGTCGAATTCGCTCCCATCACCCTTAAGATCGGTTGCATTAAAAACCGGTCGAAAGATTTTTTGAACGTCCCGGATATGCTCCCCGATCCCGACTTTGGCACCGGTCTTTAGCTTCAAATAGGGCGCGCCCGACAGATGATCAGCATGCGCGTGCGTTTCCAGAACCCAATCGATAGTGAGACCATCCGCTGCGGCAGCAGCAAGGATCGCGTCGGCCGATTTTGTTGAAGCCTTGCCAGTCCTGTGATCGTAATCAAGGACCGGATCAACCACGACCGCATGTTTCGTCTCTGGATCGGCAATGAGGTAACTCACCGTATTGGTCGGCTCATCGAAGAAAGCCTGGATCATAGGTGATTTGGACATGGCGAAAACTCCTGACGTGTTCGTAAGTAAACCCCTCCTTGACAAATATATTAGCTATATCTAAATTATCAAGTGCTAATATAAAGGACATACTCAATGCCACATTCATTGTCCGACTTCGCCACTTTGGAGGCTAATGCCACTGAAATAGCCGGCATCCTGCGCGCGCTCGCCAACGAGCGACGACTGATGATCCTCTGCAAGCTGGTCGAGCGCGGGGAGGCAAATGTCGGTACATTGGCTGAAGCGGTCGATCTTTCCCCCTCGGCACTATCTCAACATCTCGCCAAAATGCGCGAAGAAGGAATCGTTGCTTACCGACGCGAGAGCCAGACAATTTGGTATCGAATCAAAGATGCAAAAACTGAGAAGCTGCTCGCATTTCTCCATCAGCAATTTTGTCCGCCCGGGCCCATATCACGAAAACAAGCAAAAAAAACACGACGTTGAATGGGCAAAGGATCATGAACCCGCGTGCCAGCTCGCCTATCCCAGACATACTTCTCACCCATAAGGGCGTAAGTTTGAGCGATAATAACAGTGCGGACCCACACGCTCGAATTCATTCCAGGCACCCGGAACCTTCACCAAGACATAGAGGCAACGATCAAACTAACGCAAAGCCGGTCTTCTTCCACTGACCGACATGACAGCATCACAATAGGAACGACATCATGTCAATCACAGCGCTTCAGGCCGCACTTGCAGTTGGCTCTGGAGGTCTTATCGGTCTTGTTTTAGGGCTAATCGGTGGCGGGGGATCAATCCTTGCCGTACCTCTTCTCGTATATATCGTTGGCGTATCGACACCCCACATTGCCATCGGGACCTCCGCCATTGCCGTTGCGCTGAATGCGGCATTCAGCTTGGTGGCGCATTCCCGCCGCGGTACGTTGAAATGGCCCTGTGCGCTCGTCTTCGCCGCGGCCGGCATGATCGGAGCGGCCCTCGGAGCAGAAATCGGCAAGGCCATCGATGGCCAGCGGCTACTTGCGTTATTTGGCCTTGTGATGATTGCTGTTGGGTTCGCCATGCTGAGAGCTCCCGAGAAAGAAGGAAATCCCGACGTACGTTTAACCCAGGCATCAGCTGCATATTTGTCGCCGCGTTTGTTGAGCATCGGCTTCGGAGTTGGTTTGCTGGCAGGTTTCTTTGGGATCGGTGGCGGCTTCCTCATCGTTCCCGGTCTGATGCTCGCCACCGGTATGCCATTGGCAAACGCGGTCGGCACGTCGCTTGTTGCCGTGATGGCATTCGGCCTGACGACCGCCAGCAGTTATGCTTGGTCAGGATTAATCGACTGGCCGCTCGTGCTCCTTGTCGTCATTGGAGGCGTTGCGGGAAGTTTCGCGGGTTCGCGCGCAAGCGCGGCACTGGCAGCCAACAAGAAGCTCTTGACATTGCTCTTCGCCGGTGTCGTCATCTCGGTTGGTATAATGATACTTGTGAGGGGTATGCCGCTTTTGTTTATGAAATAATCTACTCAAAAGACCCTAATTTATTTCGTGACCATATTGAGTTGGCCATAGCGCGACCTGTTTCGAAATCCAAGCAACTAGAATATCATTCACTCTGTCATCCAAGGGTTTGTCGATACGTTTTTCATACTGCGCAAAAGATGCCGGTTGGTCGTCTGATCGCAATATGTGTGCGAGGTCCCCAAGAAAGTGCGC
>JAJRZC010000300.1 GCA_024275435.1 Alphaproteobacteria bacterium | reverse complement strand
GCTCCCTGCATATTTTTGGTCCATTTCTCGGAAAAGCAAAGGCCAAGGATTATCTTGAAAAGCGTCGTATTTTTTGGCAAGACGGGTAGCTAACCTGTGAACGCTTTGCTGAATGTCGGGATCATTCACGCCATTGGGGCCTGTGACGCGATAGCCCAGTATGGTCAATGCCTTGGCGAGACTCGTCGTGCCCGTTTTGTGAAAGCCTATGCAGAATACTTTGGGCTTCATAATTATCCTCAGTAGTATTGAGAGTTGAGAGAAACAGTATAGCACAAGCGCTTTCTGTTGTATGTACATTCAGATACGGTATACTCATGGTCGTATGTCTGAGCGTCTTGTGCGCTGCAAACGTTTGTATATACGGAGTTCATTTGTTGATAATGAAAATCAGAAAAATTGCATCGCGATTTGTCACCAGAGTGTCTTTAGCGCGCCATCATTGGTTTGATAATTTTATTTTCATCCACATTAATAAAACGGGGGGAAGCAGTATCGAAAAGGCGTTAAGGCTGCCTTTGGAACACAAGACTGCGCGGGAAAAAATTGACGAAATTGGCCTTGAACGCTGGAAACGTAGATTTACCTTTACGGTGGTGCGTAATCCGTGGGACAAGGTGGTTTCTCATTACTTATACCGGTGGCAAACTAATCAGACTGGATTGCAAAACGCATCCATTGATTTCCGGACATGGGCACGCCTAGCTTATCGCGACCACAATCCGAAGTACTATGATAAACCCAAAATGTTCATGCCGCAGTTGGCTTGGTTGACCGATGTGGAAGGGCACTTGCTGGTGGATTTTGTCTGCCGATTTGAAAATTTGGCATCCGATTTTGAAACTGTTCTTCATACCATTGGCCGCAAGGCTACGCTCCCGCATCTTAAAGCCTCCAAACGAGGACATTACAGAGATTATTATGATGGGGAGACTATCGAAATTGTGGCTCAGTGGTTTCAAAGAGATATTGAGTATTTTCACTACGAATTTTGATCGGGGTCTTATGGCTGCGCTGTTCCTTTTGACGGGAGTTTTTTGCCCTCTGCGGTATCAGATGAAAGTGTGGCATCCCCATGAATGTCCCCGATAAGCCAGAAATCAAAACATCCGTGCATACTCTCGCCAAGGGCGCTGGGATTGCCTTGTTTGGGCGCAGTTTTAGCCGTATCTTGTTACTGGCCGCGCAGGCATTTCTTGCACAGGTACTGGGGCCGCAAAGTTATGGGCTGTTTTCATTGGGGTGGTCTATTTTGCAGATTAGTGCCAATACCGGACAAATCGGCCTACCTCAGGCCGTCATACGCTTTGGAGCGAAATACTGGCAGCAAGATGACGCCTCTTTTCGGGGTGTAGTCCAGCAATCGCTGGCGTTGACGTTGATTGTCAGCCTGTTGCTCGGCGGGGGGATATACATCTTCTCGCCAGGCATCTCTCTTTTCTTTTCCAAACCCGGCCTCACGCCCGTCTTACGCGGGACGGCCATTGCCTTGGTGTTGTTGTTGCTCCTGAAAGTCCTCTCTGCCGTTACCCGCATCTCGCAACGAATGCAATACAGTGCGATAGCGGAAGATTTGTTGCCGGCTGTTTCCTTGCTCTTGGGTGCCTTCATCTTTGTGCAATGGATGCACAAAGGCCTAGCAGGGGGCGTCTATGGCCTTGTTCTGGCTTATGCGGTTGGGCTGATGGTTGCATTGGGCTTTGTCCGCTCCCTGTACCCCGGCGTTTTAGCGTTGGTACGCAGCCCGTCTTTTTGGCGTCGCCTGATTTCTTTCTCGCTTCCGGCCTCAGCCGCCAGCATTTTCGGCGTTTTATCGCGCTGGTCTGCCAGGCTGTTTCTGGGATACCTGTACCCGGAAGCCGAAGTCGGCATTTACCAAGCCGCTGCTCAATTGGCCTCGTTTGCTGCCGTCATTCTGACCGCCATGAACACTGTCTTTGCCCCGATGATCGCGCAGTTGTTTGGCGTTCACAAAATAAGAGAGTTGGATCAACTCTACAAGATCACCACGAAATGGACGATTTATCTCATTGCCCCTGCTATCATTCCGCTTTTCTTCTTGTCCAGAGAAGTGATGCTCTTGGTCTATGGCGCTGCGTATGTGCGAGGAGCCTCGGCGCTCAGCATTTTGCTCATCGGGCAATTTATAAATGCTGCCAGCGGTGCTGTGATGTTGCTGCTCCTGATGGTCGGGCACGAACGCAAGTGGATGCTCATCGCCGCAGGCGCACTCTTCCTGACGCTGGTGTTGAACAGCCTTCTGGTTCCTCTTTGGGGCATGGAGGGCGCGGCGCTGGTGGACACCATCAGCCTGTCAGCCTTTAACTTCAGCGGATTGATCGTGCTAAAGAAGGTGGTTCATTTGTGGCCTCATGACCGCAGATACATCAAGGGGATTATTGCCGGCCTCACAAGCGTCCTGGTGACATTGGCGCTCAAGTTGTTTGCCTGGCAGCATGTTTGGGTTGAGGTTGTCGTCGTTGGCGTGGTCTCTGTAGCGGTATTCCTAGCTGTTTTAATCCTGCAGGGTCTGGATGAGGAGGATATGGATTTTATCCATTTCCTCCGTTCACGACTGTCATCTCTGGGATAGAAACATGAGGTGGTGGCTGAAAAGTAAGTGATGATAAGATAGAGGCATGATCCAAAAGATAAGCACCTATACCTGTCGCGTGTGTGGAAGCAAAAACATTGTCAAAAACGGCACCAACCGCTATGGACAACCACAGTATCCCTACAAGGACTGTGGAGCATACCGGGTTTTGGAGCCCAAGCGAGCGGCAAAAAAAGCAAAGGTCGCTTGTCCTCAAAGCCTATCAGGAACGAATGAGCCTGCGAGGATTGGCACGGGTGTTTGGTATCCATCGTCAAAGCGTTGCGAGGTGGATCAAAGAGCATGTTCAGGCCTTGCCGCCGCTCAAGGCGACGTTGTTACCAGCCAAACCGGAAGATGTGCTTGAATACGACAAAGCATGGAGTTTTGTGCCCAGCAAGGCGAACAAGCGCTGGTTGTGGACGGTCATGTGCCGTAGGACGCGGCAAATTGTGGCTTTTGTCATCGGTAATCGTAGTGAAGCGACCTGTCGCCGCCTGTAGGGGAAGCTTCCGGCTGAGTATCGCCACTGTCTCTCCTACAGCGATTTCTGGAAGGCCCACCAGAAGGTATTGCCACAAGAGACCCATTTTGCCGTCGGCAAGGAGAGTGGACAGGTTGCCCATATGGAGTGTTGGTATTGCACGTTGCGCCAACGGCAGGCCCGATATGTGCGTAAAACGCTTTCGTTTTCAAAGAGCGATGCATATCATCATCACATGGTTACCAAGTGGTTCATCACCGAGTATAACCTGGCTATAAAACGATCACTCTCATCACTTACTTTGTGACCACTACCCAATATTCGAAAGGATGCCTAGTGTGCAAATGAAAAAGAAAGACATGAACATCCCCATCCTTTTTGGAGTGACTTTGTGGTTGCTATATGCAGCCAGCGCGGAACTTTACCAAATCGCCTGGGGCACAGGCGCATGGCTGGGACAATTCTCACTCAGGTGGGGATCGATGTTCTTCGCGTTCGTCGCGTTTTGCCTGCTGCTGTTGGTCATTGCCTGGACCGCCCTTTGGAAACGGCAAAAACTGCTGCGCACCATGTCTCGTCTGTTCATCCTGCGCGGGCGTTTGGGATCCTTCCGCTGGGTGCTGGCCGCGCTGATCCTTGGCCTCCCTGTCTGGCTCTTCCAATACACACTTTGGGGGATTGTGTTTTCCGGCCCATTCTTTAGATTGCTGGTATGGGT
>JAJRZC010000299.1 GCA_024275435.1 Alphaproteobacteria bacterium | reverse complement strand
GCATGCATGACGGCAAAGCGGAAATCAAAACCCGCAAGGCGCTGCTCTATTACACGCTCAAGCGTCTGGGGTTGGATACCGACCCAGCAGCGCGTGCGCCGCAGGATCAGCAGATCATATTACTAAACCGTGCAGCTGTGCTGGGGGACAGACAAACCGGTCATTTTTTGCAGGAGCTTTCATGAAAGCATTTGAATTCGACCATTACCTCATCAACTCCTATGAGCGATTTTCACGCTCGTTCAGCTCTATTCGCTCCAATGATCTTCGCACTCAAATTGATGCACAATACGATGCAGGTAGGTTCTGGCCGGATGCGCTACTATCCCTGAATCCGCGCTTTCTTTCCGGACCAACTGTGGATGAACTTGTCACGTCTGGTGATCTGAACGAGGCGACCGGCAAGGTATTTCGGTTCGCCCAAAACCCGCTGCGCTTTCACCGCCATCAAGCGGAGGCAATTGCCAAAGCAAAATCCGGAAAAAGCTTCGTTGTAACGACCGGGACGGGTTCTGGAAAATCCCTGTGCTTTTTTGTTCCTATTGTCGACGCGATTATTCGAGCGCTGAGCGCGGGCAAACCACGCAAGACCCGCGCCATAATTATTTATCCAATGAACGCATTGGCAAACAGTCAGTTGAAGGAAATAGATAAGTTCATCAGCCAGTCAGGGCTCCCCGAAAACCTGAAGCCTGTCGTCAAACGCTACACCGGCCAGGAAAGTGAGGAAGAACGCCAAAAAATCGCGGCAAATCCGCCTGATATTCTTTTGACCAACTACATGATGGCAGAGCTCCTTCTAACACGTCAAAATGATCTTGATTCCCGCGTTATCACCAACGCCAGCGGCCTTGAGTTCATCGTTCTTGACGAACTGCACACCTACCGAGGTCGGCAAGGCGCCGATGTGGCGGTGCTTGTACGGCGCCTGCGAGACCGTTGCGCGCCAGACAAGGCCCCAATTTGCATCGGCACGTCGGCAACAATGGCTTCTGAAGGCTCAGATGAAAACAGAGCTTTGGCAGTGGCCAAAGTGGCTACTCGCTTGTTTGGCTCGGAGATTGGGCCGGATGCTGTGATTAATGAGTCCCTGCAGCGGGCCACAGACGACAGAATTGATCTCGCACAAGCAACAGCCCAGCTCGCAGAGGTGCTAACCCAGCCCATGCCTGACAACTTGGATGATCAGACATTGCGGCAGCATCCGTTGGCCGTTTGGGCGGAGCTTGCCCTTGGCCTTGACGATGGCCTGGAGCTGAAACGAAAAAAGCCCATTCCCTTTGAGGAGGCGGTTGCCCAACTCGCTGCTAATAGCGGGATCCAGGAAGATCGATGTCGAGTGGCATTGGAAGCTTTTTTAACACGGGTCAGCTTGCCCGAAGATAAACGAGGGGGAACGGGCGACGTTTCCTTTCTGGCGTTCAAACTGCATAGATTCATTTCTGGGGCCGGAGATGTTTTTTCCACTTTGACCGAACATCCTCGCACCGTGCTCTTTGAAGGCCAACTTGAGGATCCAGATTCACCCGGTGATCGCCTTTACCCAACCCGGTTCTGCAGAAGCTGTGGGCATGAATATCACGTCGTATCCAAAGTAGATGATGATGGCGATATCAGATTTCGACCGCGTAGCATCGACGATACTCCCCTGCAGGACGATGAAGACGAAGATGTGGCCGGCTACCTTTGCCCGATTCCGGAAGATGACAAGGAATTCGTCTTTACCGGAGAGCTGGAAAGTTTCCCGGAGAGCTGGCTGGAAGAACGTAACGGCATCGAGCGACTTCGATCATATAGGAAAAAGCGCGCGCCAGTCTCATACGTGATCACGCCGGATGGTCGGCATGGTGCCGGGGGGCGGGATTTCTGGTTCATTCCCGGCAAATTCGCTTTCTGCCTTTGCTGCCAGGATGAACCGAACCAGGGGATGCGGGAGCGTAGCAAGTTGGCCGGCCTGTCTGGTGAAGGGCGTAGTTCTGCAACAACCCTCCTTGTTTCGAGCGCATTGGAATGGATGAACGGGCCAGAAAGCGGCGTCCCTGAAACCAAGCGAAAACTGCTTGGATTTACGGATAACAGGCAAGATGCAGCGCTTCAGTCTGGGCACTTTAATGACTTCCTGTTTGTAAGCCTCCTGCGCGGAGCGATCCTGCGTGCGGTCATTGCTTCAGGGGAAAACGGTTTGACCGAAGATGAATTTGGCCTGCGAGTCGTCAAAGCGCTCGGATTCACATCGGCAAACAAGGATGCGCGCGTTCACTGGATGCTCGATCCTTCAGCGGGTGCGGTTATTCGCGAGGATGCCCAACGCGCACTTGCGAAAGTTCTCGCGCACCGTGTCTGGACCGACCTTCGGCGCGGGTGGAGGTATACCAATCCGTGCTTGTCTGTCCTGAACTTGCTAGACGTAGAATTTGTTGGCGTGAACGAGATCGCTGCTGATCGCGAGCGAATGACGGTTGTCCTGCCTGAACTGGGAGAATTGACCGTAGAGGGACGCGCGGCCTTTCTAAAGACAGTCCTTGGCGCAATGCTTGAAGGCCTCGCAGTTAATTCCGAAGCCTTGGATCTAACGGTCCTTGATGGTGTCGCGTTGAAATCAAGATCCTTGTTGCGTTCACCCTGGGCCATCGATGCCAAAGAAAACCCCAAGGGGCGGTCCTCGCTACTC
>JAJRZC010000298.1 GCA_024275435.1 Alphaproteobacteria bacterium | reverse complement strand
TCATCGCACGGTACTAAACTCCTGAAGAATTTGTTTGGTGGTGAACGAGTCTTTAGTTTCCCCAAGTCAATTTATGCGGTTCAAGACGTGATTGATCTTTTTACTGAGAGAGGAGGAAATGATATTGTTTTGGACTTTTTTGCTGGCTCAGGTACTACAGCACATGCCACTTTGAACCTGAACAAGAAGGATGGGGGGATAAGGCAATTTATTCTATGCGAGCAACTGGACTATGTTGAGACTGTTACAGCAGAACGAGTTAGGAAAGTTATTGAACAAAATGGCTCTGGCGACAGTTTTATTTATTGTGAATTGATGCAATGGAACCAGTGTTTTGTGGAGCGCATTCTGGTCGCGCAAGACAAAGAGACGCTGCAAGCCATCTGGGAAGAGATGCAGGAAAAAGCCCACCTGAGTTACCGCCTGGATATTCGCAAATTCAACGAACACGCCGCCGCGTTCGCCGACCTGAGCCTTGACGAGCAAAAACGCTTCCTGCTGGAAACGCTGGACGCCAACCAGTTGTACGTCAACCTGAGCGAGATGGATGACGAGACCTATGGCGTGAGCGAAGCGGACAAACGCCTGAACCGCGCATTCTACAATCTGGAATAATCTAACCCGCAACAGCCGCGATTCCGTAGGTCAGATTGCCAATCTGACCTACACCTGGACCGGTTTTCCAGGCAGAAACTATGTCTTATCGTGAATTCTACCGCCGACATCTGCCTCACTGGCAACCTCCAGGGGCGACCCTTTTTGTCACCACGCGCCTGGTTGGTTCCTTACCGTCTCATGTGATCACAGAGTTAAAACGTGAGCGCGCCTTTGTCGCAAACGGCAGGGATAAGGCAATGAAGGAGAGACTGTTCGCGGGCGAACGTGCTTTCCGCTCCTGGGATCTCGCCCTGGACAAATACGCTGCGAGCCCGAAGTGGTTGCAGAAGCCGGAAATCGCCGCCCTGGTCAGCGAAGCCCTTCATTACCGCGACAGGAAAGTATACGATTTGCTGGCATATTGCATCATGCCAAATCATCTGCACATCGTGTTCACGCCGTTGCAACAGGAAAACGGTGAGTACATCGCGCTTTACAAAATCATGCAATCGTTCAAGCGCCATACAGCACGAGAAGCCAACAAAAAATTAGGGAGGCAGGGAGCGTTCTGGCAGGCGGAGAGTTACGATCACGTTGTTCGCAATCAGGGAGAACTTAAGCGAATTCTGGCATACGTCATCCACAATCCGGTTGCAGCCGGCCTGGTATCAGAGTGGGAACGGTGGCGTTGGACTTATCTCGCGCCTGCTTTGCGCCCTGAATTCAGCAATCTGGCATCGTCTCAACGAGGAAAATAAGTCATGCCGCAAACCTTACGCGACGACCTCAACGCTTTATGGCGTTACGGAGCGATCCCCAAAGAGTTACCAGAATACGTCACCCAAAACCTTAATCCGGCTTTTCCGCTACGCCCCTATCAGGAAGAAGCCCTGGGAAGACTGTTCTACTATCTCAACGGCTTCCCCGAACGCGCCTATCCCACCCAACTGCTCTTTCACATGGCGACCGGCAGCGGCAAGACGCTCATCATGGCCGCCGCCATCCTGTATCTGTACCAGCAGGGCTACCGCAATTTCATCTTCTTCGTCAACAGCACGAACATCATCGAGAAGACGCGCGAAAACTTTCTCAACCCGCTCTCATCCAAGTACTTGTTTGCCGAACGACTGAAATTCGGCACGCGGGAAGTCCACATTCGGGAAGTGCCAAATTTCCCAACCGAATCTGTAGGACAGATTGCCAATCCGTCCTACAATGACGACGCTGAGATCCGCATCCTGTTCACCACCATTCAGGGCCTGCACGTCCGCCTGAACGAACCGCGCGAAAACAGCCTGACCTACGAAGACTTTGCCGATAAGGATATCGTGCTGATTTCCGATGAAGCCCACCACATCAACGCCCTGACCAAGCGAAAACTGACCAAGAAAGATTTGGATAACCTAAACACCTGGGAAGCGACCGTCAACCGCATTTTCAACGCCCGCCCGGGTAACATTTTGCTGGAATTTACCGCTACCGTAGAACTGGATCATCCCGCCGTAGCCGCCAAATATGCCAACAAGATCATCTACCAATACGACCTGAAGCGATTTCGGGAAGACGGCTACTCCAAAGAAGTCAAGGTCTTACAGGCCGATTTGCCGCCCATCGAGCGCGCCTTGCAGGCTATGGTACTCAGCCAGTACCGGCGTAAAGTGGCCGAAAAGCACGGCATCCCCTTGAAGCCGGTTCTGCTGATGAAATCCAGTAAAATCGCCGAATCGGAAGCACACGCCGCGGCCTTTGCCCAACGGGTGGCTTCTCTGACAGGGGAGGATTTGCAAAAAATCAGGGAACAGGCGCAATCGGAAGTCATCCAAAAAGCATTTGCCTATTTTGACGCGCAGGGCATCACGCTGGACAACCTGGCCGCTGAACTGCGCGAAGATTTTGCGCCGGAACGCTGCCTGACCGTCAATTCAAAATCAGACAGCGAAGAAAAACAGATTCTGGTCAACTCGCTGGAAGACCCCGACAACCAGATTCGCGTCATCTTTGCCGTAGACAAACTGAACGAAGGCTGGGATGTGCTCAATCTTTATGACATCGTGCGCCTGTACAACACCCGCGACGCCAAAAAGGGCGTACCAGGCACAACCACCATCCGAGAAGCGCAGTTAATTGGCCGTGGAGCGCGTTATTTCCCGTTTACTGTAGGTCGGATTGGCAATCCGACCAGAGACCGACGCAAGTTTGATAACGACCTGGACAACGAATTGCGCATCCTGGAAGAACTGTATTACCACAGCGCGCACAACCCGCGCTACATTGCCGAACTGCATACCGCCCTGGTGCAAACAGGCATTGTGCCGCCTCGCCAAAAAACGGTACACCTGCGCGTCAAGGAAAGTTTCAAAAAGACGGACTTCTGGAAGAACGGGGTGATCTTCGTCAACAAGCGTATTCGTACAGATCGGACGGGGATTTTCGGCTTCAACGATATTGCCATCACCCAACGACACGCTTACCGCTTGAGGACAGGATACGCCGCCGAGACCGTAATTCTCGATGAAACCGGAACGCAGGTCAAGGAAACCCTCACCCAGGCGTATGCGTTATACGACTTTGGCGTGCATGTCATCCGCAAAGCCCTGAACAAACTGGATTTTTACCGCTTTTCCAACCTGAAACAATTCTTC
>JAJRZC010000297.1 GCA_024275435.1 Alphaproteobacteria bacterium | reverse complement strand
TGAACTTCATTCTTTTCGCCCCTTCAATTTGTTGGCCGCAGCCTTTAACGCCTCAATCGAGGTGCGTTCGCCTTCGGCTTCCAGCAGGGCCCGCCGGTTGGCGGCAAAGGTTTCATATTCAGATTCAGCATGAGTCATTGCAGCCTTATGACTAACACCACCCGCCCCATCCAGCACATCCCGGTCATTAAATTCCAGAAAACTGTCCAGCTTATCCTGCCAGTCTTTCATATAGATTTGCTTGCGCCGCTTGGCCTGATCCTCGGCAAAGTCCAGCCACATGACGACAATACGGTTCAGCTCGGATATTTCTTCTTGAGACAAATAGTTCTTGGCGGTCTTGGTATCGGCTTTGGTGACTTGTTTGCCCTTGAAGCTGGTTAATCCCATATGGGGCAACAAATGGTCTGCCCGCTCATGGATAAGCTCGGCAGCGGTTTTTCCGGTGGCGGCAAAATGCAGCTTGTTCTGGATTTTTTGAAAGAACAGGCGCGTTTCCTTATCCGCAGTTTGATAGTCCCCCGCCAGTGCAAATATTTCACGTACCCGCAAATACATGCGTGCCTCGCTGGCGCGAATATCGCGAATACGCTCCAGCAGCTCCTCGAAATAATCAGGAATACCATGCTCCGGTGCGGGCGGGTTTTTCAACCGCTCGTCATCCATGGTGAAGCCCTTGACCAGATATTCCTGCAAACGCTCCGTCGCCCAGCGGCGAAACTGCCGCCCCCGTGCCGAACGCACCCGGTAGCCAACCGCCAATATGGCTTCCAGGTTGTAATGATCGATATTGCGGCTGACCTAGCGCGTACCTTCCATTTGAACTATCCGGAATTTCCGGATAGTTGCCTCTGGGAGCAGCTCTTCGCTGTCATAGATGTTTTTCAAATGCTCATTCGCGGTCTTTACCGATACGCCAAACAGATTGGCGATCAGGCCCTGCGAAAGCCAGATCGTCTCGTCAATGAACCGGCACTCGATCCGGGTCCGACCGTCATCTGTCTCATAGAGAAGAATTTCACCATTGGGGGAAATTATGTTTTTATCACTCATGACGCCCCCTCATATTGATTTCACTTCGGTTGCGGGGGAGAGCTGACGGAAAATCTGATCGACATTGATTTTAACGGCGTCCGAGACAAAACCATTATCACGGAACACCACGCGCACGGGCTTAAAGGTGGCCAGTTCCTTGACCAGTTCTTCGGTAATGCCTTTATCGAAACAGGCAATCAGATCATAAGGTTCGTGATTGACGAAAAACACGGTCTTGCTCTGAATGTTCTCACGGCGGATAGGCAGGGTCAGGTCAACGCCCCAATCCACCAGCACCTGAAACAGTAAATCTTCCGGGTTATCCCGTCCCGGTTTGATATTGTCCACGGTAGCCAGCAGATCATCCTGCTGAGTTTGCTCCGGTGTATAATGAACGTCCGCCATATTAGACGTGTCGATTTTCAAAACACGAAAGCCAACATCCTTGTTCCACTTAGGATGCAGCTTGCCTGAATCTGTTTTCTTCTGCCCCAGCAAGTCCACCGTGGTGGTTTCACCCTCCAGTATTATCTTGCCCGCGCGGCGAATGCGCTCTTTGGAAATTTCGGCAATATTGTCGAACCCTGCCTTCTTGGCCAAGGATTTCTCGTCCAGCGCTTCAGGCAATTGAACCATCACAAACCTTCGGTTTCCGCCATCTGCTGCATTGGCCTGAAGTACCGCGTGGGCTGAACTTGATGATCCCGCAAAGAAATCTAACACTAAATCATCTGTGTTAGGCTTTGTAGCAATACCTAACATCCGCATTATCAACTTGGTGGGCTTTGGTGTATCAAAGAGTGCTGCATCGAACAGCTTCTTGATTTCCTGACCGCCTTCATCAGTCGTACCCGAACTCTTGTAATCCCAAACATCAATGGGCACGAGGCCTTCCGTCTGGTCTGACAAGTAAATCTTGAGACGTGGATATTGTGCCGTGCCATCCTTTCCCCACCAAAGACGGTTTTCGTCAATGTGATTTTGATTTTCACTTCTACCGAACTTCCATGCGTGCGTCGGATGATGAACCATTTCGCCGGTCACTGGATTTTCGATCCCATAAACTAGGTTCGGCCTTGCGTCTTTTGTAGCAGGA
Organism: Alphaproteobacteria bacterium; assembly: GCA_024275435.1. Taxonomy (GTDB): domain Bacteria; phylum Pseudomonadota; class Alphaproteobacteria; order Rhizobiales; family Hyphomicrobiaceae; genus JAJRZC01. The sequence goes on along the minus strand of JAJRZC010000297.1, from coordinate 1,527 downwards.
TTGACATAAGATGATGTCGCCCAGGGTCCCCTTGGGTCATTATCAGGATTTGTATATGCAGAGTCCGATTTTTCGGTGCGAGCTTCTTTGATTTTTTCTAATTCTTCAGACCTACGGTAAACTAGGATATTATCTTTGAGAGAATAGAAACGTTTAGCATTATTGCTTCTTGTGTAGCGCTTCTCCCAAGCGACCTGGGCCACAAAATTCTGCTCCCCAAATATTTCATCAGAAACCTTTCGAAGATTAGCAACCTCACCGTCATCTATGCTTATGAAAATTAGCCCATCATTACTCAAAAGATTTTTTGCCAGTCGGATTCGAGAATAGATCATTGAAATCCAATCAGAATGAAACCTGCCATTGGATTCGTTGTTGGCAACTAATCTATTTCCATCCTCACTTCTTTGATTGGTCCGCTTTAAGAATTCGTCAGCCCCTTCCGAAAAGTCGTCTTCATAAATGAAATCATTTCCAGTATTGTAGGGCGGATCGATATAGATCATTTTGACTTTGCCCAGATAAGTTTCCTGCAACAGTTTCAGCGCATCCAGATTGTCGCCTTCAATGAACAGGTTTTGCGTGGTGTCAAAATCAACGCTTTCCTCCCGGCACGGGCGCAGGGTTTTGGCAATGGGAGCATTAGCAGTGAGCAGGGCTTCGCGCTTGCCCGGCCAGTTGAGGTGATAGCGTTCCTGTGGCCCTTCAATAATGCTGTCTGATAATTCCTGCCGCAACTGGTCAAAATCCACTGCCAAGCGCAACTTGCCGTTCTCATCCGTTGCTTCGGCGACACAATTTGGAAACAGGTCACGAATTTTGGCAATATTCTTATCCGTCAAATCAGGGCTGTGCATTTTTAATTTGTCCATGTGTCGTATCCTTGTTCGCCCTGAATTAGCTGGCCTGTTATTTTCTTTAATTTTTGTTGCGCAGCTCGCAATTCCGCGTTGATGGCAATACGTTTGTTATATTGTTTCTCGCGGGTCATGCGCGCCTTGATCCGCGCAATCTCGCGTTCACTCGCCCGAATGGCTTCCAGATTTTCAACCCGCACCGCAACTGGTGCATTCATGCCGACTTCACCGGGCATCAGGTCGCTTAAAAGCTTGTCATAGAGCGCACCAAGATCAAGTGCCGTGGGTAAGGCTACTCGCGGGCTATCCAAAGCGCGCCAATCTGTATCAAAATACTCACTCACCACCCATTTTGTACTGTCTGCCTCACTTTTTTGATTATTGGGGGGCCGTTTATAGGCTGCAACCATTTTACATTTGTCTTTATGTGACAGTTCAAAAATAATTGGAAAGGGAATGGCTTTGTCAATGGCACGTAAAATATCTTCATCACATACCGCTGTCCGCAAGCGGATTTCAAAAATCTGAATTTCCAATATGGTTTTTGTCGCGTCCAGATTAATGGTTTCCGGTGCCAGCTTGTATCGCCAAATGATTTTTTCCACCTGATCGACAAAGAGCTGTTGCAGTTTTGAGGATGCCCTGGCGTGATCGTAAATCTTGTTTTTGG
>JAJRZC010000296.1 GCA_024275435.1 Alphaproteobacteria bacterium | reverse complement strand
CTCGGCCTTCGACCGCCGCCCCGCTTCGACTGGACGTCACCTTACAGCGGACATCGATTCAGGCGCAATTAGTGCAAACTATCCGAAACCGCGTTGATGTACCCTAATGTATTAACTTTGCCATATAACGAGTCACTGACCATCAGATCGCGCCCTGCTCGGCTTTGGTTTATTCACGTCGAGGGTTGAGTTCCCACGTCATAACCAAACCGGAGGGTCAAAGCGGCTTTAAGCGCGCGCGAGGTGGTGGGTTTAATGGACGGCTTTCGCGTGCGTCGGTCGCTTGGAGTGCGGCAAAATCTGGTGAAAAAGCTTCTCCTGGGGGCACACAATTTGCCATCCAAGCCCATGCGATTCTGTGACCCCATTGTGACCCCACGCAGAAATTCGTTCTGCTCGTCTAAAAGATATATGGATATAAATTATTGTTTTCACTGATAGAATTTGGTTGCGGGGGCAGGATTTGAACCTACGACCTTCAGGTTATGAGCCTGACGAGCTACCGGGCTGCTCCACCCCGCGTCACCAAGAATGAGACTTGTCCTCAGGCCATTTTGATATTGCGGCCGCCCAATGCAATTTATTGCCAAGGGTCTTTGGCAAGTTTTGACAGGGGACGTTTGAGGCTTCGTTCTCTATACGACCAAGCGGTTGACCACATATTTCGAGGTTTTAGGTCAAGCCAGATCATATGCGACCGCGGCATGTGCACCGAGCCGGACGGGTCTTATAGCACAATCATTTTGCAAAGGAAGTGATACATTGAGATTTCTTATGGGTGCGACGGTTTGAACGGATATTCTAGATTGTTATGTGCCAGTTTGTGAGCAAACTTGGCTGTAGCCCTTTGTTCTTGTTGTTACTTTCTTGCCGTTGTTGTTCACGAGAAAGGCATCAGCTTTTTTGCTCGTCGCCATTAAGAAAGATTATTCGCAGTGGCAAAGTGATTTTGTGCCTGATTCAGGAGGGGCCGGGTTTTGCGGCATGATCTGACTTTTCATGTTTGTTGGACCAGATGAGGTGAATGTTGCGGGCGTAAATCAACAGCCCGGTGCCCTGGCCGATGATGAATACGGGGTCAACGCGGTAGATGGCGTAGGCAAAGAGCATGGCTCCGCCCAGGAAGCTGAAGTACCAGAAGGTTTCAGGCACGATTGAGCGGCGGGCACGCTCGCTGGCAATCCATTGGATGATAAAGCGCATTGAGAACATGAGTTGCGCTGTGAGACCGACGATGAGCCAGACAATTTCAGTTGAAGGTGTGTTAGCCCACCAGGTGGCCAGTTTAGAGCCAAAGGTCGCGATGAATTCCATTTGTTACTCTCTGTCGGGCACTTTGTGTGCTGGGGCTTTATTTATATTGAAAAGGCTTAGGCTGCGGCTCTTTCGAGATGATAAAAACCCAATGCTTTGAATATTTTGAGGATAAGTTGTCAAGTCGAGCATTTTAAGGGCGTTCTTCTTCGATTGTGGGCAGGATGGAGCGGCGGCGAAGCCATGTCACGCCGAACAAGTCGTAAATGCCAATGAGGGCACGCCCTATATTGGTGTATTTGGACGTTCCTTCTTGTCTCAACCGGTCGTTAACCGGGGATGAGATCACCACGTATCCGTAGGTCTGAAAGAGTGCGGGCAGGTAACGATGCATGGAGCTGAAATAGGGCAGACGTAGGAAGGCGTCACGCCAGTATACTTTTATGCCGCAACCGGTATCGGGGCAGTCATCTTTCAATATGGAATCGCGAATCCAGTTGGCAGCCTTGGAAGCCCAACGTTTGGAGCCTTCTGCCTTACGGGTTTGGCGCCAGCCGTTGACAAGGGCTGGACCAGTGGTGCCCGGTTGGGAGAGTTTGGAGAGCATCCTTGGAATATCGGCAGGGTCGTTCTGGCCATCGCCGTCCATGGTGGCGATGATAGGTGATGTTGCAGCCAGAATGCCTGTTTTCAGGGCGGCGCTTTGTCCCGATCGTTTCGCGTGTCGGAGATATCGTAGGCCGGGGTATGATTGTTGTTCGATCAAAGTTTTGATTTCTTGCGGGGTTTTATCATCACTGCCATCGTCGACGACAATGACTTCAGCGAGTGTCTGCAGTGGCACACTGGCGTAGGTCTCTTTGACAAGACGGCCAATGTTTCCTTGTTCGTTGAGTGCCGGTATGACGACGGAGATGCGCATGTTTTCGTTCTCTTCTGGCGCGTGTTGCGCCGAAACAGCCTTGACTTGATCGGTTGGATGGGGCGAGTGGCGACGATATCAGTTTTTATGGGCCGGGCTCAACCACGGAATAGATGTTGCGTCAACGGAGATATCTGCCGGGCTGGAAGCGTATTTGAGCGCAGTATGGGGAATACGAACAATGCGTTTTTGGTCTGAGGTGTGGCGGGATGCGTCCGATGGATTCTGGGTCTCAGTGCTTATTTGCGTTCTTTTGGGTCTTTTAGGGCTCAGAATTGTCGCTTTATGGTTCAATGGCACGGACCTGTTCTTTGATGAGGCGCAGTATTGGGTGTGGAGTGAGGAGCCCGCTTTTGGCTATTTCTCCAAGCCGCCGATGATTGCCTGGATGATCCGAGCTGCGACCGAGAGTTGCGGAATGAGCGAGTTCTGTATTCGGTTGCCTTCGCCTCTGCTTTATTCATTGACGGGCTTTGGTGTCTTTTTCCTCGGGTGGCGGCTGTATGACATCAAGACCGGGGTCATTGCCGCCATTGCTTTTGTGACTTTGCCGGGTGTGTCAGTTTCAGCGGGGATCATCTCAACGGATGTTCCGCTGCTGTTGTTTTGGGTAATGGGTCTTATTGCTTTTGCCGCCATGTTTGAAACGCGGTCCTGGTGGCCTGGTGGCCTGCTTGCGCTAGCGTTCGGGCTTGGGCTCAATTCGAAATACGCAATGGTTTGGTTTATTGTTTGCGCTGCGGTTTACCTGCTTATGACACCGTCGCGACGGTATATTTTGAAGGATTCGCGCTTGTGGGTTTCGCTTGCGGCCGGTGCTGTGATGATTGTGCCGAATATCCTTTGGAACATGGAAAACAAGTTTGCGACCCTTTCCCATACGGCCGATAATGCCAAATGGGGCGGAGATCTCATTCATCCCATAAAGGCGCTTGAGTTTCTGGGGGCACAGTTTGGTGTCTTCGGGCCGATCATGTTTGGCGCGCTTTTGGTGATTGTATGGCGTTCCACACGTGAGAAGTTGGTTGAATCTGACCGATTACTGCTAGCGTTTTGCGTTCCGGTGGTGGTGGCGATCACGTTGCAGGCGTTTGTTTCACGGGCGCATGCGAATTGGGCTGCTGTCGCTTATGTCAGTGCAAGCGTACTTGTAATTGCCACGATGATTCGGGATCTTGCTTGGCCGTGGTTGCGGGCATCACTCGCCATTCATGTTGCTTTACTGGCTTTGGTGATTGCGGGCACTTCATTGGCTGGTCGATATGCGCCCTTTGGTTTGGACCCGTTTGCGCGCACACTTGGTTGGCAGAAAATTGCAGAGGCGACACGATTGGAATTGGACCGTGCTCGTGATGAGGGAAAGCCGTTTAACAGTGTAATTTCCGATACACGCTCTATTACCTCGGAACTTTTGTATTATATGCGTGATGAGTCGACGCCCATTCTTGCATTTCGCTCCCGGGCGTATCCGCGAGATCATTTTGAGCTCACGCGCCCTTTTGCGGGTGATTCAGGTGGGCGCGTTCTGCTGGTAAGTCTTATCGGCAAGTCAAGTCCCGTAAAACGCGCGTTTAAGACTGCCGTTAAGCTAAATGAGCGTACTTTGGACGCAGGCCAGACGAAGACTCGGCGCGTGACGTTTTATGCGCTGTCAGGCTATATGGGGAAATGACGGTTTCTAATCGAAAGTCTCTTGAAAACTTGACATCCAGCACAAGCAGCAACGGCTTGTCTGAAGCTTTTGTCTTGCTCGACAATAGTTCTGGTTCCGGGCCTCCTTCGATGCTGTTTCGAGATCCTGTGGAGATCGTAACGGCACATGACAGTGAGGAGGTTGCGAGGGCTCTGTCTCGCATTGAGGCCGGGCTTTCGCGCGGGCTACATGCTGCGGGTTTTTTCTCTTACGAGCTTGGGTATGTCTTGGAGCCGAAGATATCCCACTTGATGCCAACTAAACAATGCGTTCCGCTGATTTGGTTTGGGCTCTATGATGAACCTGAGTTGATGAGTAACGAAGAAGTTGGATCATGGCTTGCTGAAATTGCCCGAAGCGAAAGTCATGAGTTCAGTGATATTTCTCTGGAGTGGAGTGAGAAAGACTACCTTGAGAGGTTCAACAAGGTCATTGAATATATTCGGGCAGGAGATATCTATCAGCTCAACTTGACGTTTAAGGCCCGCTTTCGGCTCGAGGGTTCTCCGCTGACATTTTACAGAGATTTACGAGGGAAGCAGCGGGTCGCTTATGGTGGCATTGTTGATACGGGGGAAGTCACCATACTGTCATCTTCGCCTGAAGTATTTATCGTCAAGCACGGGGATGCGATTGAAACCAGGCCGATGAAGGGTACGTCTTCACGGGCCGGGACCATTGAGGCGGATGCCGAACAACGAAGAATTCTTGCCACTGATGTGAAGCAGAGAGCCGAAAACTTGATGATCGTTGACTTGATGCGCAATGACATCGGACGAATTTCCAAACTTGGCAGTGTCGAGGTGACCGACCTGTTTACTGTTGAAACGTTTCGCACGTTGCATCAACTGACTTCGGGGGTACGCGCGACTCTAAAGCCTGACATTTCGCTTCAGGATCTGATGCAGGGGATATATCCGCCGGGCTCTATTACGGGGGCGCCGAAGATCCGGTCGATGGAACTTATTTCCGAATTAGAAAGCGAGGCGCGGGGTGTCTATTGTGGGTCCATCGGGCATTTTTCACCGTCGGGTGAAGCTCTGTTTAATGTGGCAATTCGCACTCCATTGATTAAGCGCGATGGGCACGGAGAGATGGGTATAGGTTCTGGTGTCGTATATGACTCTGAGGGATCTGCCGAATATGCCGAGTGTCTTTTGAAGATGAAATTTCTTACCGACCCGCCAAAGATTTTTGAACTTATTGAGACTATGCTGCGGCGGGGTGATGGGACGTTTTGGTTGTTTGATCGGCACTTGGAGCGACTTCGCCAGTCGGCAAAATATTTTGCCTTCCGATTTGATGAAGATGCTGTTCGTAAAGCTCTGGATGAAGCTGTTGCAGAGTTCCCCGGAAAGACTTTGCGTGTTCGTATGACCCTTGCGGAGGATGGTCATATCACCGTTGGTGTTAGCGAGATCGCACCGCCTTCAACTGATGCGGTGATGAAGGTTGTTGTTTCGCCGACGACCCTGGATCGAAAAAATCCTTTTTTGTTTCACAAAACCACACGGCGAGAGCTTTATGATCGTGAGTGGGAGGAATTTTCTGAAAAAGTGGGTTCCGATGAAGTTATCTATTTCAACGAGCAGGGGCATCTTTGCGAGGGAAGCAGAACGAATGTTTTTGTTGAACGCAACGGCAAACTTTTAACGCCTCCTCTTGAGGATGGGTTGTTGCCGGGGACGTTTCGGGCCTCGCTTCTTGCTGAGGGCAAAGCCTGTGAGGCGACGCTAACACGCGAGGATTTTGAGCGAGTTTTGCGTGGGGACGGGACTTTGTTTGTGGGCAATTCTGTTCGGGGGCTTGTGAAGGCTGTCCCTGTTACAGCCGACTAGATGATCATCTCATTCCTTGCTGGGGTTCACGACTACAAAGAATGCACTTGGCGTTTGCTCCATTTGATAGTGCTTTGGCCAACCATTGTTTGTGGCAATTGTGAAGGTTACAGCTAGCACGGTAATGACCAAGGACGCCCCGACCTCGCGGCTCAAGTGCCGAAGGCGTCTGGAGTATGGGGTCTGGCTTAACATTTTTAGCATCATGGCAAACATTTGTCTTGGTTCGTTAGTGTCTTGCAACGAACAAGCTGTCGCGCGTCAGGACAGCACAGGAGTAAAATGCTTTAAAAGATACGAACCGTTCTGTTTAGGCACACTATCAATATAGCTTCAGAAGATCGTACTTTATGATGCTTTCAGTCTATTTACCTTGAGGTAGCGCAAGATGCTTCATTTCGCCCTATTAAACCTTGTGACTAAAGGTCCGGGCTTAAACAGGCGATGACCAGTAAGAGCTGGGCAAAGAGCAACGCCCAAAACTCGTTGTTTTGCAAAAATGGTATTTCTGCTCCGAAGAATTTGGAGATTAAAACGGTTACAGTCAGGATGATGGAAATCAGGAATGTAATAATTCCGGGAGGCTTGAGCTGCATTTGTATTGGTCTCCGCATATTCGCGTCTTAGAGTTGGATTTTGGTTGAATCAAACCTAGGTTCAGTTCATTTTTTACGTGCTTCTTACTTGAAACGGTGCTGGTTCATTTTCCGGGTTTCGTACCACAGCAAGGCATTTGATTCTCCGTAGGATCGGAAGGGCTTATAGCAGGCTCGGAGCATTTTGATGCAACACCTTCCTTTGTAGAGGTGTGTCTCGTGATCCGCAGTTAATGGGTTTGAGAAAGTGGCGTTCTTACTCGTCTTTGGCTTTTTGATGGCTTGGTGGGCTGGCTTGAGAGTTAGGATGGGGTTGGATGATGCTCCGGGCAGATTATTGATTTAATTATTGTTTTGGTTCTTTTAGGGCTTTGGTTTTTGGCTATTTTTTGTGGTTTTCTTGTTTGGGTGGAGCGTAAACAATCTTCGGAACATAAGAAGAATTATAAAAAACAGAAGGACGAGAGCGGTGAGTGCTAAGGGGTGTTTATCCACAATTAGTACGGGGCTAATTTTACCATCCCAGGCCAGTTGGAAGTTTTTCAAGGTTGCCATGGTATCGAAGGTGCCATCGGCTTTCAGCATCATTTTCACGGCCGCTTCCTGATCTTCACTTGCCAGGATGGCTGAGCGAACGCGCGGCGTGGCAAGAAGCTGCATTTTTCCAGGGGAGTTGGCGAGCGATTCGAGAACCAACTTGCGTGGTTGAGGCGATAGACCTGTAAGATAACCCGTGAGAGATGTGAGTTCTTCGACGGTTAGACCTCTGGCTAGCTTTTTAAGAGAGGGTTGATCGAGGTTGAGCAGCGTTTCAAGAGCCTCGCTGTTTATACTGGCCAGACGGGAAATTGAAATTCGGTCGTTAAGGGCTAGTACCTTTGAGAGTGATCTTCTGGTGAAGCTTTCAGGTTTTGCAGTGCGGTAGATTCCGTAATCGGTGATCTTAGTAATATCTGTCTGGGCAAGCGCGTTCCATTTGATGGCCTCCTCGAGGGATCTTGTTTCGCGTGCAATGGTCATTGCCGCATCGGGGAGTTGAGCGACCGCTTTGTAAAAAGTTCCATCATCGAGGCGTGTTGAAATACCGGCTTCGCCTTCGCGCTCAAGAACCAAGCTTGTGACTTCGTCCAGACGCGCCAACCTGGATGGGTCGGTTTGGTTTACAAATTGTTTGTACTGGTTATTGCGGCTGGCCAGTTCCAGGGTTTTGGCATGTGCACTTCGGAATTGATGCCAAATGGTGATGATGCGGTCAGCTGCTTGGTTGCCTATTTGTTGAATGTGACCGCTGATTTGCTGTTGCAGACCTTTCGCGAGTTCTTCACGGACCTTTTTCTTGGTTTCCTTGGATTTCATTTCGCTTTCGATGATGGGTAATACGCCATGGCGTAGGTCCCACAGATCTTTAGCTATAAGCACGACTCCCACTCCACCGGCCACAACTGACACGAGGCGAGCCAACACGGCGCCGACAAGACGTTGCCCGACACTACGTGCGAGGTTTGCCAATTGGCGACGCACGAGCAAGATTGCAACTCCGGTGAGGCCGGCACTTGATTCTCGGATGACAGAATCTGTGGTGACCTTGGCATCGCGTTCTTTGGAGGTGAGTTGGAAATCGTTTTTTGCGTCCTGGGAAACGACTCTAGCCAGCGTAACACCATAGCGTGGGCCCAGAAATGCCTTAAGGCAGGTTACGGCGGGTTCGGCCGCATCACGGGTGGCCAGTTCGATTTGTTTTCCGACATCTTTGCCAACGCCTACGGCCAGTTCCTCAATGGCCCGGGTTATGACTTTGGATCTGTAGACACGTTCGGCCACTTCCGTTGCCAACTTCTGGGCGTGTTCTTTGTAGGCCAGTGATTTGATCAAGGTCCCCCAGCTGGTGCTATCGCGAACCTCAGCGACGGCGAGATCAACACGTTGGTCGATGATTGTATCCATCCCAATTTCGCGCCAATGGGTGGTTACGGCTGCATCGTAATCAACGTGGGCTAGTCCTTTCTCCAAGGCCGAGATGGTTACGCGCTGAATGGCTGATCGAAAAGTTTGTTCGTCCTGGGCCTGGCAGGCTTCGTAATCAGCTCTGGAAATACTGCTGATGCCGATCATTTGAGCCGTTGCTGTTGTCAGTGATGGCGTGATCAGAGACAGGCTAACTACTGAAGCAATGAGTTGGCGCGTTAGAGGGGGCAAATTACGACCTTTCAGTCCTTTGTTACAGGCGGTGGTGTGAGTTCATTTGACGAAGAGGGGTTTTGGCCTGTCTGTTTGAATTCCAAGATGTGCGATGTGCTTAAGATACTCATTTCGAGGATCGTACCCCCGCTGCCCTTATTGCACCAGATCGGGAAGAGGTGTCGGGCCCTTATTTGCATTGATATTGGGCTTGATTGTTATTTTTTCAGTTTCGTTCGCAGCCAAATGAGACAATTGATTTTGTGTCTTTTTAACCCCTCATGGTGACAATCACGCGGCGCAGCCTCGCCTTGAAACGTAGAAACGGTTTCTTAGGTTGGATTGAGGGGATGGTATTTTAGTAGGCATCTTATTGCAGCAGTTAGATCTTTTTGATGGCTCCAAGAGAATGACAGACTGTGGGGGAGGTGATCACGTACTGTTACAAAAGTTACTGCCTTATCAATTCTGTAGTGTTATTTCTTGCCATGGATGAAATTGCGGGCTATTTAGCTGGCCGCATTGCTGCGATGCACAAATAACTTCACTATAAAGTTAAAGTGTTTGGCAGTTTAAGCTTTGTTTGCCATATCTTCTGATGCCTGAGACAGGGAAAATCTTTGTTAGATATTTTGTCTTAACTATAGGAGATCAAGTGTTTGAAGAAACTTGGTATAAAGATCGTATCTTGTCGTGAGGAGTAAGGCTTTGCAGGGATTGTCAGTGTCGAAATAATTGAGGCTTTAATCTTTAAAGCTATCTCTTTCGGTTTCACTGAAAGAACGTGAATTTGAAGTCTGCAGATCACGAATATGACGTTTTTGTATCTTGGTTTTAGGGTGGTGGGTTGATGATTACCATTTAATATCAACCAGTTATATACCACTTCGCACTTGCGGCACGTTGCCCTATCGCCTTGTGGATGGAATGGGGTCATGTCTTTGGGTTGTTGATTGAAGGGGACCATAGGCAACTCGACTTTGGGGCTTTTGCCCCGGGATGTAACCAATTCTGGCGGGTTTTAATCGAACCGGCCGTTTGTATCGGTGGTCTCATGATTAAGAGCCGATACAGAGTTTTTGTGGCGTGAGCGTCGTTGTTTGAGGCAACAAACGTATTCACCCAACCTATTCGATCCAGCTTCTTTTTTTGAGGCTGGGAGAGCCGTCAACGGCACCCGTTTGGCAGGAGCGGTCATCTGCGCTTTGCCACGAGGGTATGTTTGGCGTAATAAAGTTAATACGACGCTTTAGTAAGTCAGGGTCAACAATATGAAAAATAAACGAAATATCCCTGGATATCTTCGTAAGATTGACTACCAAGGTGGGCGCGTTGGCATATTGCTGTTTCACAGTCTGGGTGGCACGCCGTTGGAAATGCGGTATTTGGCCCAAGGTTTGTCTCGTGAAGGATATACCGTCCATTGCCCCATCCTACCTGGTATGACCAACGGCACGGATGTTCTCAAACTTTCGACATGGAATGATTGGTACGAAGCCGCCGAGGCGGAGTTCGAAGAGCTACGTCAGAAGTGCGATACGGTATTTGTTGGTGGTCTATCAGCAGGATCGATGATTGCTTTGCGTCTGGCTGCAGAGCGTCCTGATGAGGTTGCGGGTCATCTCGTTTATTCGCCTACTTTCTGGGCGAATGGCTGGGCGATTCCTTGGTATTTTAATTTCTATCGTTCAGTCTGGCAGAATTGCGTTGCGCGGCTTTTCAATTTTCATCAACGCGCGCCTTATGGGATTAAGGATGAGCGCCTTCGTAAGTTCATGATTGAGGCGTTTAAAGCTGATGGTCGGGATATAAATGGATTTTATCGCCGCCATGGTTTGATGGTGATGAATTTTCGTCGGTTGGCAGGGGCTGTGAAGCGTAACCTTCATAAAGTCAAAGCGCCGACGATTATTATGCACCCGCGTCATGATGACCAAAGTGATCTATCGAATGCTCTTAAGCTGCAACGTTTGCTGAAGTGCTCTGTTGAGGCAATCATTTTGGATGATTGTTATCACATG
>JAJRZC010000295.1 GCA_024275435.1 Alphaproteobacteria bacterium | reverse complement strand
TGCAACAAACCAAAGTCAAGCCATCGCTGAACGCTTTTTTCACTTTGGGTGAAAATGCCTGATATTCATTTTTACCAATTTTACAATAATAGGTTACGCTGTCATCGCGTACCCGCAACTCCAAGAATTTGGTAGCACCTGCCATCACCCCTTTTTGCCCTCGTCCGATTCGATCTTCGATGCGTTTCTTTTCGTTTTCATCCCGCTCCGCACAAACATCCACAACACCTACGATCAGCACGTCATCCTGCCAACTGCCATCTGGCACAACATCGGCGATTTTTGTCACCTTGCTTCGTATCTTGTTCTTTTCAAGTCCTATTTCTGCTATCATCTTCCTTACGGGGTAGAGTTCGTCAAGGTCGGTCACAGGATCGGCCAAAAGTTTGGCGGCTCGATCTGGTAAAGACTCCCCTCTCGCTCGGCAGGACATGATTGTTTTCAGCATCTTCGGCCCAAGACCCTTGATAAGGGTTATGGGACCGATAAGACGGCCATTCGCCACCTGCCATTTGTCAGTTGACCTCTCTGCGTCAATGGCGGTATAAGTTATGCCTTCTGCATCAAGTTCACGCAAAAAGGTTAACTGCGCTTCGCTATCTTTTCGTTGTAAAGAGGCAGCGGCGAAGGCCAAGGGGTGGTGGGCCTTCAGATAGCAGCCATAGTAAGACATCAAGCCGTAGGAGACGGAATGGGATTTATTAAATGAGTATTTGCCAAAACCAACGATTTCACGCCAAAAGGCAATTGCTTTTGTCTCTGACATACCATGGTTCATCATGCCTGCTACAAAAGGCTCTGAGAAAGGCTTCATCGCCTCCGTCCCCATAGATTTGGCAATAGCTTTACGAAGTTGAGAGACTTGGCCCCATGGCATTTGGCACAATTCTCTTGCTATAAGCATTATGGTTTCTTGATAAACCAACACACCTTTTGTGTCTTCAAGATACGGGCGCAAGCATTCATGCTGAAACTCTACCTTACCGCCAGAATGTCGATGCGCCCACGAATGAGCTGCACCGGATGACAGTGGCCCAGGTCTTGCCAGAGCCGACAAAGCCGACAGATCATCCAATGAGATTATAGTAACCTCTTTTGCCAGAGCAGAAAGAGCGCCACCTTCGAACTGAAAAATGCCGCTGGTGTGTCCTTTGTTTAACACCTCGAAAGCGGCCTCATCGTCCAAAGGCATAGTATCAAAAAAACTACGGTCAAGACCCGCTTGCTCCAAAGCCTCTTCGTAGATAGACAACTGTTTAAGACCGAGAGAGTCGATCTTTAGAAGTTCTAACTCTTCTGCATCTTTTTTGTCGCAATGAATTGATTGTGAAAGAGAATCATAAGAAGCATAAGACGTCACTGGAAGTTTTGTCAACACCACCCCCGCCGCATGTGTTGAAGCGTGAGTTGGGTGACCGCCCAACCGACCTGCGATAGCAAGTGCGGGATGCTTTATTAAGAGTTTCTTTCCTATTGACGATTCACGCAAAGATACTTCCAAAGCAGTATCAGCCCTATTGTCACCACCAACGTAATTCTCAACAGCATCAAGTATCGGGTCTAATTCGAATTTCGGCACTCCAAGGGCTTTGCTTGCAGCGGTTAGGGCTGACTTGGCTTTATACAGCGCCACCGTTCCAAGTTTAGCGATATGGTCAGCGCCATATTTTTGAGCTAAATATTCATAAACCAAATGCCGTTTAACATCTGGTAAATCCACGTCAATATCCGGTATATCGGAACGGTTAGGATCAAGAAAACGAAAGAACAAAAGGCCGTATTTAACAGGGTCAACAGAAGTAATGCCAAGCAAGAAACACACCAAGCTACCAGCCGCTGAGCCACGCGCAGGGCCACAGAGCATTCGGCTTCGAGCGAATTGCATCATATTCGCAAGAATGTAAAAGTAATCCTCGAAATTCTTGCTATAAATAGTTTCAAGTTCCATCTTAAGCCTGGCGCTGTACTCAGCGTCACCTAAGTCAACCCCTAAAGACCTTGCCCCCTCTTTACACATCTCTGCGAGTGTGGCGGTGCGATCAGGAGAAACCATTTCTCCTTGAGTAAGTGTAGCTGTGCAACGTCAGAGTATTCCTTGGTAGTTTGTTACCGCCTCTGTAGCAGGGGTGTTATCCCGAAGGTTCGCTTCCCACTCCTCATCATCGACAATCCATTGTGGATAAGTCTTGCGGTCAGCCTGCCAACCAACTGCCATTTCCCAGAACTGTTGGTCGTCCTTTAACGGATAGCGATTGTTCATCGCTTTAATGAAAGGAAAACCCTTGGCCCTTGCTTTTTTGATAAAACCTTTGGAACAAGCCGGAGACAATCCGATAAACAAGTCCTCCATCGGCTCAAATTCACCTAACAAAGCGTTAGGTCCAGAAATTTTGATAACACCCTTGATCTCTTTTAACTGGCTGTATTTAAGGAGCGGAACAAAACCTATCCGGGGATAAGAACGCCCTTGCTCTGTTGACATCGCAACAAGTTTATTAACCTCTGCCGCATCGTCAACGGCAAGGAACGTCCAAAGGTCAAGAACGGGTTTCTTTGAATTTATGCTACTTGTTACATGAATACTGACACCGTACACAGGTTTTATGCCTGCTGTCTTTGCGGCGGCTCGCCAACGAACCCATCCGAACGTGCTGTTGACATCTGCTATTGGGGCATGGGTATAGTCAAGCGAAACCAGCCTGTCCATGACCTCATCTATTTTGCCAGCGGCGTATCCAAAGCTATACCCTGTTTTGATCATCCAACAAACTCCTGCCAACTGACAGGGAACAGAGGTTTTAAAATTTTATCCCAGTTCACAACTCGAAGGTCTTCGCCCATATGATCAATGTATTTTACTTCCATCTTTCCATTCCCCGTCTTGCTTGGTTTCAATTCGAACCTGCTTCATCATCTCATCAACAACTACGTTAATGTCAACAAAAGTCCCCATTCGTTTTGACACTTCTATTTTGTGCCACGCTTTGAACTTGCTAGTCTTGGCCATTCGCCCAAAAGCTACCCGTTTTTTTATGTTGACTTCGGCTTTCTTCACACTTACCAACCGCGCCAGAATTTAAGTGCGTAACACGAACAGCACTATCCGTCTTATTCCGGTGTTGACCACCTGCCCCAGAACCGCGATAGAAATCAAAGCGACAATCTTTCGCCGTGACAGAAAAAAGCAACTCGCGTTGAGAGGAGTTAGTCACCCCGCGCCTCCTTAGCCGCAACATAAAGCTCCGCTTCTTGTCTTGGGTAAAATAAAACAGGCGACCCCTCCCACCTCCCATTGACTATGGAATAGTTGCACTCCGTCATCCAGAAAAAACCAAAGACTTTCTTCTTGACGATGAAACAGGCCCCCTTTGGTACGATTTTATACATTTTATTTCTCCTTTCTGACAGGGTATCATGTTTTGAAAAGACTGTCAAACAAACGGCCTCTGGGAAGCAATCCAGAGGCCGTAACAGCGAGTTGAGGTCATTTTAAGGGGCTACCGCGCCCCACTCTGTTGGCCGTCGTGCCACCACAGCACTTTAAAGAACCAAACAAAGCCATTTACTCCCTTCTCAACTAGGGTCAGCGGTTAACTGTCTTTTGCCTTGTCGCCGTGTTCTTTGGCCTATCTGTAAGCCATATGCTCCTATAACGGTGCATACATAGACCATTGCTCTTAGTCATCCCATATTTCTTCCTAACCATTGAAGCCCGTACCCAAGACAAACGACCAACATCCAAAGAGCAGCCACGCCCCAAACCGGGGCAAATATCTACCACCACGGCCAAGCGATAACGCCCGTGAGTTTAAGGGTCATAAATACCAAAACAAATAGCCAAGGTGTAGTTATCATCAAATCTCTCCTCTTCTTTTTAACTCAACATAAATCTCAACAAGAGCTTCAACATCATTGATCGCCCTATGCGCACCTTCGAAGGTCTTATCAAACAGCTCCTCATATAATGCCGCTTGTGAAAGGCGATAACCATGCCAATGTTCCGTTGCTTCAAGCGTACACCTTAAATCTGGCCACGCCAAGACAATATCACACCGCATAAAATCAAACTTCAACATCTGATAATCAAATGCCAAGTTGTGCGCCACAATTGTGTCACACTCTTCGACAAATTCCTGAAGGAATAACGCCTTTGCCCCAAACTGCGGAGCATCTGCCAGCATTTCGTCGGTGATGCTGGTTATCTTCGTGATTTTCTCATCTAGCTTTTCCCCGACGTTGAAGAACGATTCAAATCGATCTATTTCTTTCAAATCGTCGTCAAGACGGATGAAAGCAATTTCCGTGATCTTTGGCTGCTTCGACAATGGGCGAATCGTATTCTTGATCAACCCTGTAGTTTCACAATCGAAAACCCCTATCATAACAAGTTGCCCCCAATCGTCGCTGCCGCTGTCCAGAAATCGATCCATGTTGATCTCGACATATACTTGGGACGGGTCATCACGACTACATCATCAATTATAACATTATCGCCGTTCACCTCGAAGGTTTTGAACGGATTCATTTCACCACCTTCACGCCATGCCCAAGGGCGGCTTCGATTTCGGTTATGGTCATTTCCTTCCGTTGTGTCTTGGCTGTCCAGTCTTGCTCTGTGTATGGACGGTCATTGAGCCAGTATGCTTTTCTCCCATTTGAATAAATGACCGCAGGGCCATTGGGACGGTGCAGGAGGCCTTCGGTATTCCTGTATTCCTTGCGGCTATCGCCATAGATTCTATACTCAAGTTTCTCGTAGGGCATTTTATCTATACCTTTCTTGTCTTTGTTTGATCCATTTATGGCAATCTCGCCGCAACGACCGCTGACGCTTTCTAAGAGCCACCGCCAGAGGAAAGTCCACGGACGTGACCACGCCGTTGTTGCGCCGATTTGAGGCGGCTTCCTTGTTAACAACAATCAACTCCTTAAAACATCCTGGCAGATGCTCCATGTGGTTCATCTCACACTTCCATTACTGTATAGCCAACATCTCGCAAAGATTGAACCGTTGAGGCGTTGTCATCAAACACGATGAAAACATCAATAGGTTTGAGTAAATTCGTTTTCGTTACAGCCTCAACATCATATGTTCGTTTTGCCGGAAGCAGAACCTTATCACATTCGACCTCATTGTCAAGGAGCCACTTGGTAATTTCCTGCCGATACTTCTCTGGCGTTGTTGAAATTACGACAATTTCATACTCAGAACGAAAAGCCTCTGCTAAAGCAATCGCCGCTTCAATAGGCTTATCACGTGAAATAAGGGCATGATACTCGTTCCAATCTCTTGCGCCGGAGCGATGAGAATCATCAGAAAGAGTGCCTTCAAAATCTATCACAATAGCTTTACTCATTCAGCGTTGCCTTTTGTTGATGGTACGCGCAAAAGCGCTTATGTTTTGTTGTTACCGGCAAGCCGCAACACGGCATACCACTCATATCCGTCTCCCAAAAATCACCCAAGCTCCAAGCACACTCGTCATTGTTCAATTCGCGCCAAGGCTTATGCTTTGCGCCTTCTGGAACTTCTACAACAACCGGGGGTGCTTCCACTGTAGTTTCTCCCTCTTTCGGAGGTGTTGGGGGCCAAGTGATCAATGAACCGTTGGCCTCGCATTAGGGAACACCCCTCGTTGCACAAGGTCGTCCAGAAGCGTATTTGCGACAGTTGCACACTGCTGCATTATCTCTTGAAGTTCTGGCGTAAGAACAAAGGTAGCGTTAGCCAGATAAAGGAGCGCTTCATATTGGTCTGCGAATTTTAACCATAGCCCCTCCTCTTCTGTCAACTTGAGGTGTGGCACCTGTGCCGCATCCATAAATGCAACTCTTGATTTATCTTCCAAAGCCTTAAGTTCTGGGTGATGTTGCTTCACTCCGTAAGGTATGTCCGCGAACCACTTCTCATGCAAATCGTGCTGTAAGGACGCTTTCAACAGCTCCGCCGAAGGTTTTGGGTGCCACGCGGCAATGATCATTGCAACACCAAAGCTGTGCTCTGCGAGGTTTTGGTTAGGACCATCATGGCCGTGCCACCTTTTAACCTTACTGGCGACATAAAGCATTTGGATATCTGTCATTTGACAACCTTCATACTAGGCCCTTGGGCGTTCACACTCTCTACGATAAAATCGGCCTTGTGCTTCAAATCAGACAAAGACCCATCATTGACAATCACATAATCAGCTTTGCTTTGATCGAGTTCACTTTCGCTTGCGTGAGCGCTCTCGACAATGTCATCAACGCTTGGGCGAACGACAGAGATGGTAACGCCGCCCATCTGACAAATCCTTGACATTTCGTTCTGGAACCGGATGTCGTCGGTAACAATCAAGCCCGCATCCGTAGGAATGGCCTCAGCCCACAACTCAGCCCAAAAATTATGGCCTATACAGTTCCGCCCCCATTCCGTGCCAAGGGTTTGCATAGCGTGTCGCGCCGTCCTTCCAAGCAATGCATCGCTTGGAAGGTGCTTCTCGTTTCCGTACAGCGCCTCATCATCAATGCCAATGGCAGATAACATGGCCTTGAGAGGAGCCGCAAAAGGCTTGATGATTGCTTGATGATTGGTTACTAAATGCTTGGCGACCTCGCTCTTCCCTGACCCGGCATTACCACAAACACCAATGATCATTTCACCACCTTCACGCCATACCCAAGGGCTGCTTCAATTTCTGCAACAGTCATTTCCTTTTGTCGCGTCAAGGCTTTCCATCTTTCCTTTGTGACACGTGCGCCGTTGAGCCAATAACCTTCTTCGCTGCTTGCAGAAATTGAAGCAGGGCCATCCTCACGGTGCAAGAAGCCCTTGCCGTTATAGTACCCCGCGCTTCCATTGTCATAGATTATGTATTCAAGTTTCTCGTAGGACATTTACTTTGCTCCTTTAAATGTTGCGATGCGGCCAGTGTAACAACCTAAGGTCGCCGTGTCAAGCAATTGTCCATCTGCCAATAACTCTTTGACAAATTTACCCAAAGTTGCGGCATGTACCCCTTCTTTGATTGAAGGCTCATGACCATCACTTTCCATAGCAGCAAACACCTGTTGCGCCTCCGAGGTTTCGCCCTTACCGAACTTCATTGAAACCTCGGTCTTGATCAAAGCCTCTCCACCGAGAGAAACCAGATACTTTTTTGCAGCAGCAAATCTCTCTGGGTCTTTTGGCAGGGAGCCGTGGACAAAATCCTTGACAGTAAGTTCAGTTCCATCTTCGAGCTTGAACTCAGAAATGCGCAAATCGGCCATAATATCAGGAATTTGGCGCTTTTTTATATCATCAGACTCAGACCGAAGAGCTGCCGCCGATTCTTCCAGTTCGGCT
>JAJRZC010000294.1 GCA_024275435.1 Alphaproteobacteria bacterium | reverse complement strand
GTTATTGGGTCAAGCATTTGCAATCGACGGTTCGTTTTGCTGATGGATTGTCTTTGTTGGCTGAAGACCCCGGTCGCATTTACATTGAAGTGGGTCCCGGCCGTGTTTTGTCGTCGCTTGCCAAGGTTCAAGGTGTTATTGCTGCAAATCAAGTGATCAACAGTCTGCCTCATATTGAGGAAATCTGCGATGACCGTCTACATTTTTTGACAACCGTTGGGTGTGCCTGGGCTTTGGGTCTGGATATCCCTATTGAGCGATTTTGGTCTTCTGCACAGCCGCGGCGGGTGTCATTACCCACTTATGCGTTCCAACATCAGCATTATTTCCTTGAGAGGGTTGCGGAGACTGGCAGCTCACAGGATGGACAAGCGTTATTGAAGCGCCCTGATATATTGAATTGGGGATGGCGACCTTCGTGGAAACCAACCTATGCTGATGTCCAAAGTGATGGTGAGCGCACACCAAGTTCAATACTGATCTTTCTGGATGATGAAGGTGTTGGGGCTTCGCTTGCGGAGCGGTTGCGTGGGCTTGGCCATAAGGTCAGCACGGTTGAGCTGGGTGATGCATTTCGGGTCAGTGGGGAAGACCATTTTGTGCTTTGTCCCGAGCACGGCCGCGAGGGTTATGACGGGTTAATTGCTCATCTGGCGGCTCATGGTGGTTTGCCAGAGCGGATATTTCATTTCTGGCTGGTGACGGGTGAAGAGGATTATCGTCCCGGATCAAGTTTCTTTCATCGCAACCAGGAACGTGGTTTTCATAGTCTTTTTCATCTGGCACAGGCGCTTTCCAATGAAGAACTGGCCGAACCACTACAGATCACTGTTGTGACCAATGGGATGCAGCGTGTTGGTGATGAACCGGTACCATATCCAGAAAAAGCAACTGTGCTCGGGCCGGTTCAAGTTCTGCCACGTGAGCTGAGCGATGTTTTTGTGCGTGTCATTGATATTCCAATGGAGCCAACATTCAAACAAGATGGCCGGGTGAAAGCAGGTGGGGCGTATCTGGCTGAACGCGTGAAAAACTTGCTGGGGTCCAAGGAAAAAATTTCACCTCTGGATTTAATCTGGGATGAAGTGTTTTCGCTTAATGGCAATGAGATTGTCGCTTACCGAAATGGCCGGCGATTGGTCAGAGTTTATGATGAGGTTGCTCTTGAAGAAGGTCGTCATGGTCGGGTTTCCTTCCGTGAGGGGGGTGTTTATCTGGTAACTGGCGGACTTGGGGACCTCGCAACTGCGCTGTGCGAAGAGTTGGCGAAGCAGTATCAAGTCAAGCTTTCTCTTATTGGGCGGACGGTGTTACCGGAACGATCCGAGTGGTCCGAGTATCTTGCTTCGTATGGGGATAGCGACCGAATTGGTAAGGCAATTTCTGCCCTTATGCGGATCGAGGAAGCGGGTGGCGAGGTACTCTATACGCCTGCTGATGTGACAAACCCTGAAGTTATGCGAGGCGTTATTGCCAAGACCAAGGATCGGTTTGGTGCGCTCAATGGTGTGTTGCACACTGCGGGTATCGTTAAAGACGAGCTTATCCAACTGAAGAATTCTTCGGATATTGAGGATGTGTTTGCACCAAAGGTTCTTGGAACACTTGTTCTTGATGAGGTTTTATCAGAAGAACCCTTAGACCTGTTTGTGCTGTTTTCTTCGACCAGTACCGATACGGCACCAGCGGGACAGGTGGATTATGTTGCGGCCAATGCGTATCTCAATGCGTTCGCAGATAGCCGGGCGGGGCGACCGGGACCGCTTACGATTGCCGTTCATTGGGGTGTTTGGAACGAGGTTGGTTTGGCGGCGCGCGCTATTGCGAATGCGGAGCGTGATGAAGCACCAGCTTCTGTTGAGCCCGCCACCCAGCCGTTGTTTGATCGGCGTTTGCGGGTTGAGACAAAAGGCGATTGGCTGGAAATGCGCTGTGAAGCCTCCCGGCTGTGGCTTCTTGATGAACATCGTCTGCGTACTGGTGAGGCTGTCTGGCCGGGAACGGGATATCTGGAGCTTATCGGACAGGCCGCGCGCGAGCATGGGATCTTGGGGCCTTTTGAGGTTGAAGATCTTACGTTCCTGAAACCCTTGCATGTTGAAGATGGCCGCTCACGTGCCATTCGTGTTTCCTTTCAGCGTGATGGCGGTCGATTCCTGATTAGTGTGGAAAGTAAGCTTGATAGGGAAGATGGAACTGTTTTGTGGGTTCGCCATGCTGAAGCGCGTGTGTGCGCCCTGCGACCGCAAGTGCCTTCTTCTCTCGACATAAGAGAGCTTGTCGGGCGTTGTTCTATGATAACGCTTGATGGTGAGGGCCGTGCCTTGCGATCCGCGCAGGAAGATCATTTGAATTTTGGGCCCCGCTGGCAGGTGCTTCGCTGCGTTCATCTGGGAAGAGAGATGGCTATGGCGAAGTTGCAATTGAATGAGCAGTTTGAAAGTGATGTTGAGCGTTTCCTTTTGCATCCTGCTTTGATGGATATTGCCACTGGCTATGCCATGGATTTGATTGATGGCTATGATGCGAGCGAGGGGCTTTGGGTTCCCATGTCTTATGGGAAGGTTCGCGTTTATCGGCCGCTTCCCTCTAAGGTTTGGAGTCGGGTTGTTCTCAATGAGGAAAACGGTTTTGGCCCAGGGTATGCGACTTTCGACGTCACGATTGTGGATGAGCGTGGGCGGGTGTTGGTGGAGGTTGAAGGTTTCACCATTAAGCAGCTTGACCGGAATGTCGATTTTTCTGCAATGCTGAATGATG
>JAJRZC010000293.1 GCA_024275435.1 Alphaproteobacteria bacterium | reverse complement strand
TACACTAACGGATCGCAACACCGCCTATGCCTGGATGACCGACACACTCAGGCAGTTTGGATATACGCACTGCACGCGTTCCGACAAAGGCGTACTGCGCAGCTATCTGAGCAAAGTAACCGGTTTATCCCGTGCACAGGTGACCCGTTGTATTCGGCAGTTCACCTCCGGCAGTGGGTCTATCAAGGATGGACGCCGTGCACCCGCGATACCCTTCGTACGGCAGTACACAGACGAAGATATCCGCCTACTAGCAGCCTGTCGGATTTAAAATTCGTACAGTCCGCCCATAAAATGCTATAATTACATTTAAATTCATACAGTTGAATAAAGTCACATGAAACATTTTCAGCCTATTGCCCGCACCACAAACTACCTCTTTCCGCCCTCGATCAACGACTGGTTGCCGGAACAACATTTGGCGCGATTTGTGGTGGAAATTGTGGAGCAGTTGGATTTGAGCGTCATGGTACACGCCTACAAGGGCAGCGGGAAAGCGCCGTTTCACCCCGCACTCCTGCTGTCCATCCTGACCTATGGTTACGCGACCGGCATCTTCTCTAGCCGCAAGCTAGAAGCCGCCACCTTTGATTCGGTGGCATTGCGCTACGTTGCGGCGAACCTGCACCCCGACCACGATACCCTCAACACCTTTCGCAAACGCTTCTTAGCGCAGATCGAAGGACTCATGGTGCAAGTGTTACTGATTGCCCGCACGATGGGCGTACTCAAGCTGGGCAACATCGCGTTGGATGGTACCAAGATACACGCCAACGCCTCCAAGCACAGCGCATTGAGCTATGGCCACATCAAACAACTCGAAGTGCAACTGCAAGCTGAGGTCAAAAAGCTGCTGGCACTGGCGGCAGCGGCAGACAATGAAAAGATACCGGAAGGCTTAAACCTGCCCGACGAAATCAAACGTCGCGAAGACCGACTCAAAGCGATCGGGCAAGCAAAAGTCAAGATTGAAGCCCGTGCGCATGAGCGCCATGAACAGGCACATGCCGAGTATCGGGCCAAGCTGGCCAAACGTGAGACCAGCGCGCTGAAAACCGGCAAAGCGCCACGCGGTAAAGCCCCTGTCGCGCCCGAGAAAGGGGCGAAGGACAAAGATCAAGTCAACCTGACCGATGAAGCATCGCGCATCATGAAGACTTCGGGTGGCGGCTTCGAGCAATGCTATAACGCCCAATTGGCGGTGGATATGGAAAGTTACCTAATCACCAACACCCATGTGGTGCAAGCGGCCAACGACAAACAGCAAGTCGAGACGATGCTCAAAAGGCTGACGACACTGCCCTTGCCGCTGGGTAAGGTCGACACCTTGGTTGCAGATACTGGCTATTTCTCAGAAGCCAATGTCAACGCCTGCGGCAAGCATGAAATTACGCCGCTGATTGCGGTCAGCCGTGAGTCCCATTATCCTGACCCGCTGGAACGGTTCACGGAACCCCCGTCCTTGGCAGAAGACGCAACGGAAGTAGAAAAGATGCGCCACCGTCTCAAGACAAAAGGGGGGCGGGAGACCTATGCAAAACGTAAAAGCACGGTGGAACCCGTGATAGGCTGCATTAAATCGGTACTCGGATTCCGTCAATTCCTGTTGCGCGGACTGGAAAATGTGAAGGGTGAATGGAATTGGGTTGCGCTGGGGTGGAACTTGAAGCGGATGTTCAATCTGAAATACGCGGTTCTGGCCTAATGAGGCGGAACGAGGCAGAAAAACGAGAAATTCATGATGGGCAAATAACAATCTAAATGAAAAAACGTTTACAAATACCCAAAATCAGGGAGTGTTGATGGCTTGGCGGTCAAAACCGACAGGCTGCTAGGTAGCCAGGATGAGCGGTTTCTATCTCGCCACAGGCTTCGTCATCATGTTTCTTTTTTTCAAGTGCTGCCACTTGAGCATCGCTTAAAATAATACCGTCATTGGCTACTTTGGCTTCAAGAGCTTTTAATCTTTTCTTGAAGTTAGCTAAGTCATGGCGTAACCAAATTGAGCGAACACCACTGCCTGAAACAAAGACACCTTTTTTACGCAGTTCATTACTGGTTCTGTGCTGCCAAAGGCCGGTTGCGCTACAGCAGATTCAATAACCGCAAGTTCAGTGGCTTCATCGACTCTATTTTTAAGATTGGGTGATCGTCTACTTTTATCAATGAGTGAATCAATGTTACCCGTTTCAACAAGTTCTTGATAACGATAAAATGTATCTCGAGATACCCCCATTACTTTACAAGCTCTTGAAACGTTTCCCAGTTCTTCGGCTAAATTCAGTAATCCAATCTTGTGCTTAATGACTTTTTC
>JAJRZC010000292.1 GCA_024275435.1 Alphaproteobacteria bacterium | reverse complement strand
TCGTATCTCTCAACGCCGGCTCATCTAGCGTAAAATTTACATTGTTTGATATGGGCGCCTCAGGAGATCTTGGAGAACTCCTCTATCGCGGCGAAGCTTCGGGCATTGGAAATGAACCAATTCTCGTCATTAAAGACCGCGAAGAAAAAAAGATTTTATCACGCAAGCTTTCCAATGACGCAAGCCATGAAACAGTCATCCGAGAAATTGTTGATTGGATTATCGAGGAAACGTCTTCGCACACTCTTGTTGCGGCGGGACATCGCGTTGTGCATGGCGGAAATGATTTCCATGACCCGACCTTGATTGACGAGGCTGTTCTTGCACGTCTTGAAAAGCTGATCCCACTGGCTCCGCTGCATCAACCTCATAACCTCACCGCTATTTCCTGTTTTGCCGAACTCTTACCGGATCTTCCCCAAGTTGCGTGTTTCGACACCGGTTTTCACCATACCAATGGGCCGCTTTCGACGACCTTTGCGTTGCCGCGCGCGCTTACTAAAGAAGGCATTCGGCGATACGGTTTTCATGGTTTGTCATATGAATATATATCCAGCGTTTTACCCGACTATGCAGGTGAATTGGCACATGGACGTGTGATCGTCGCCCATCTAGGTCATGGCGCCAGCATGTGTGCCATGAGGGAGCGTAAAAGTGTGGCCACCACCATGGGCTTTACCGCGCTTGATGGTTTGATAATGGGAAAGCGCTGCGGTGCGCTTGATCCTGGCGTGTTGCTTTTTTTGATGAAGGAAAAGGCTATGGATCATGATGCTCTTTCCAAGCTGCTCTACCGCCAATCCGGTCTACTGGGTGTTTCAGGGATCAGTGATGATATGCGTGATCTTTTGGAGAACCCATTGGAGCAGGCAAAAGAGGCTGTTGATTTGTTTGTCTATCGCATCAAGCAGGAACTTGGCTCATTAACTGCGGTTCTTGGTGGTGTGGATGCGCTTGTTTTCACAGCTGGGATCGGCGAACACAGCACATTTATACGGCAACAAGTTTGCCACGACGCTGCATGGCTAGGTGTCACGTTGAATGCAGAAGCGAACGAGGTTGGAAATGGGCGCATAAGTGCGCCTGAAAGCGCTGTGGAAGTCTATGTCATTCCTACAAACGAAGACCTAGTCATTGCGCAACATACTATCTCCCTAACGAGAAGCTGAGTGCAAGAATGTAAATGCTCCTCACCTGCCAGCAATTTCAAAAATACATTGAGGGAAATCAAACATGACATCCATGAAAGACCGTTGGAAAGAAGTGGCGGAAGTTACGCGCCGCCTAAGCGAAGAATGCCCCAAGGAGACAGCAAGCTACCTCAACTTCATGAAGGAGGCTGAAAGCAGCGACGCCCTACCCAAAAAGCAACGCGAACTCATCAATATTGCGCTGGCCATTGCGACGCAATGCGAGTGGTGCATCGCGTTTCATGTTCGCAACGCAGTACGCGCCGGGGCCACAAAAGACGAGATGATCGCCGCAGGTTTCCAGGCCATCGTTATGAGAGGTGGTCCGGCCTTCATGTGGATGACGCCTTTGTTTGCTGCCGTCGATGAGTTTGCCCATGAAAAATGAAACGGTCCTGACGATTTTCGTTTCCCCGCAGTATTGAAAGGATAAGAAAATGTCCCATCCTGAAGTCTTGCTCTGCTCACCGGTTCGCACAGCTATCGGGTCCTATGGCGGATCATTGAAAAACATAACCGCTGCGGAGCTTGGAGCTGAAGTTGTCAAAGCCTGCGTGAAAGGTGCGAAGTTGACGGGGGCGGACATCGATACCGTGGTCATGGGGAATGTCATACAAGCTGGCAATAAGATGAATCCGGCACGCCAGGCTGCAATGAACGGTGATATTCCAAAAGATGTTCCGGCTATGACCGTTAATCGGGTTTGCGGTTCGGGAGCACAAGCCATCGTGTCGGCCGCGCAAGAGGTGTGGCTTGGCAACGCCAATAGTGCGATCGCAGGCGGTATGGAAAATATGGACATGGCGCCCTATCTCGCCAGCGGTGGCCGCTGGGGTTATCACATGGGCGATGCGCATATCTTCGATAGCATGTTACATGATGGTTTGAACGATGCCTTTTCAGGCAAGCATTCCGGCTGGCATACCGAAGACTTGGTCAAGGAATTCAAAGTTTCGCGCGAGGACCAGGACCGTTGGGCCTTGCGAACCCAAGAGCGGTTTGGCAAAGCGCAGTCTGAAGGCGTTTTCGAAAATGAGATTGTTCCCATTATTATCAAGAGCCGCAAAGGGTCTGTTTCCTTCGTCAAAGACGAACAGAACCGCCCTGACACGACTATTGAAAGCTTGGCGAAGCTTAAGCCTGTCTTTCGCAAGGATGGCACGATCACCCCCGGTAATGCGCCGGGACTGAATACCGGAGCCTCTGCCCTTATTGTCGGTGAGGCCAACTGGGTTGAAAAGCAGAACGTGGAGCCAATGGCCCGGCTCGTATCTTACGGTGTTGGCGCGGTAGACCCGGGCATGTTTGGTCTGGGACCTGTGCCTGCTGTGCATCAAGCCCTAGAGCGTGCGGGCTGGAAAATGAGTGATGTCGAGCGGTTTGAGATCAATGAGGCGTTTGCAGCCATTGCAATCGTCTTAATGCGCGAGCTGGGTATTCCGCAAGATATCGTCAATGTCGAAGGCGGCGCCATTGCGCATGGACACCCAATCGGTGCGACTGGCGCGGTTCTGACGACGCGGCTTTTGCATTCTATGAAACGCGACAACATCAAGCGTGGCGTCGTTACACTTTGCATTGGTGGCGGGCAGGGGATCGCGCTGACTATTGAGGCCGTATCCTAAGCAGCCTTGTAGGAGTGAAACAGATGAATAGAGTCGAAGAAAAAGTCGCGCTTGTAACAGGCGGCAGACGGGGCCTTGGCAGGGCCATCGCAATAATGCTGGCCAAGGAAGGCGCCAAGGTTGTTATCACTGACCGCAAGGAGGAAGGCAGCAAAGACGTTCTGAAGGCAATCAAGGCTACCGGTAACGAAGGAATTTTTTTGCTCCATGATGTCCGGGAGGAGGAAGAGTGGAAACGCGTCATTGATGAAACCGTCAGCCGTTTTGGAAAACTCGACATTCTCGTCAACAATGCCGGTGTCGGTGCAGGTAAGAACATTGAGGATGTCACACTTGATGAATGGAGATGGGTCATGAGCATCAATCTCGATGGCGTGTTTCTCGGAACAAAATATGCCATTGAGGCGATGAAGAAGACCGGCGGTGGTTCGATAATTAACATGTCTTCGATTGAAGGAATTGTCGGTGATGCGCGTATGGCGGCTTATGATACTAGCAAAGGAGGGCTACGAACATTGAGCAAATCGGCGGCGCTCCATTGCGCGAAGCGTGGCTATAACATCCGCATCAACACCGTGCATCCCGGTTTTATCGACACTGCGATGGTACGGGGTTTCCTGAAAGCGCAAGCCAAGGACGGTGATGTCACGGCTGCGCGTAAGGCACTTGAAGCGCTGCATCCCATCGGACACTTGGGAGAACCTGATGATGTCGCGTATGCTGTCTTGTACCTTGCTTCCGATGAATCGAAGTTCGCGACCGGCAGTGAACTCGTAGTCGACGGCGGTTATACGGCTGAGTAATTGTTAGTTTGAAGAGCCATGGTTGTCGTCCTGCTCTCTACCCTTTTAGGAGTTTTTGATGTCCTACTATTTCAGCAAGACACTCGATGTTGATTTTGAAGATGCTGTTGCCCGCGTAACTTCTATACTCGGTGAGCATGGCTTCGGGATCATTACTCAAATAGATGTGACCCAGACGCTGAAAACCAAGATCGATGTTACCTTCCGGCCCTATCTCATCCTCGGCGCATGTAATCCGAAACTGGCTCATGAAGCTCTTGAGCTGGAGGATAAGGTGGGAACCATGCTGCCATGTAATGTCATCGTTCAGGAGCTGGCCCCTGGACGCATAGAAGTTGCCGCCATCGACCCTGTTGCTTCGATGAGCGCGATCGAAAACAAACAATTGCTCGAAAAAGCTGCGATTGTGCGACAGAAGCTGGAGAGCG
>JAJRZC010000020.1 GCA_024275435.1 Alphaproteobacteria bacterium | reverse complement strand
CTTTGTTTGACCAAGGGCGAGGAAATGTGAGTCTATCTGCCGCCTATAACGGCCATATGACAGACCGCAACTTCGGTACATTCCCGGCGACCATCGTAACACTTGATGAGTACGTCCTCATGTCTCTGGCTGCAAGCTACAAGATAAAGCCTCAGATTGAATTATTTGGTCGCGTCGAGAACCTCCTCAATGCGGATTATGAGGAAATCTCAGGATACAATACGCCGCAGATTGCGGCATATGCCGGCCTGCGCATCAAGCTCCAAGACACCTCCACAGCTCACTGGAAAAAATACGAATGATCCCTATTTTCAAATCATGGATTGCTGTGGCGGCGTTGCTGTTTTTGATTGGTCCGGTTTCGGCCGGACCAGTCTCAAAGGTACCTGGAAAAGTTGTATCAATGAACCTGTGTACAGATCAGCTGGCCATGCTGGTTGCTAAATCAGGTCAACTTTATTCGGTATCTCATTTCGCAAAACAGCCTGAAGTCTCTGTACTCGCCAAAAAAGCCCAAAGATATGTAACCAATCATGGGCAGGCTGAAGAGATTTTTTTGTTGCAACCAGACCTCGTTATTGCGGGTTCATATTCCACACGCGCTACGGTTTCATTGCTGAGACGACTGGGTTTTCCTGTTGAAGTTTTTAAACCGGCAGAGTCTTTTGAGGGAATACGTCGCAATATCAAACGAATGGGTCGTATTCTTGGACGCCTTGAGCAAGCCGAACGTTTGGTAAAAACCTTCGATAAAACCATCGACAACGTTTCAAGCTCAGCTCAAAGCGGAAGGCTCGCCGCCCTCTATTATAAAAACAGCTATACATCAGGCGCAGGCACCCTCGCATCCGATGTGGTCGAACATGCCGGCCTGACAAACCTAGGCAGCAAACTCGGGTTCCAAGGAACGACGAAGCTACCACTTGAGTTACTTATCATGTCACGGCCGGATCTCACTATCGGTCGCAAGTCACATGTGAAAAAGCCTTCGCTTGCCTCAGAGCTTTTTGTGCATCCGGCACTTTTGGCAATATCAGATGGCATAGGTCATGCGGTGATGGCAGACAAATATTGGATCTGTGGATCGCCATTTACAGCCGAAGCAGTGAAACGTCTTGCCAAATTCGCAGAACCTGGCAACCCACAGGACAGGCCATGAGCTACAAAATCCTGATGGGCGCGTTGTTTTTGCTTATGTCTCTATTATTTCTTGTTTCGCTTTTAACAGGACCTGCAAACCTTGATGTTTTCGCCGCATTGAAAAGCCTGACCGGTTACGGCAACCCGGCTTCCATTCTTGTAATGCAGGAAATTCGTCTGCCACGTGCAATCCTCGGCCTCATGATCGGGGCAACTTTGGGACTTTCTGGAGCTGTCTTGCAGGGGTACCTTCGAAACCCACTTGCCGATCCGGGCATTCTGGGAATTAGCGCATCAGCATCACTTGGTGCGGTCATTGCTATCTATACGGGCTTGACCCTTACATTGCCTCTAGCACTACCACTATTGGCCATCGGTACGGCTGTTTTAGCAGTCATTCTTGTGCAGGCCCTCGCTGGGCAAAGTGCACAAACGCTGACACTTATTCTTGCCGGCGTTGCGATCACCAGCCTCGCAAGCGCGCTTACGGCCTTGGCTTTAAATCTATCTCCAAACCCTTTTGCTGCCCTGGAAATTGTCTTCTGGATGCTGGGATCCCTAAGTGATCGTTCGATGCTTCACGTCTTGCTGGCCGCCCCCTTTATGATCATCGGTTGGTTATTACTGTCCTTGCTTGGCCGAGGGCTTGATGCACTCTCACTTGGCCGAGATGTCGCGTTCACCTTGGGCTATTCTCCAAAACGCATGCAGTGGTTGGTAATATTGGGCACAGCAATTTCTGTCGGTGCAGCCACAGCCGTCGCGGGCGCCATTGGTTTTGTTGGCCTTGTCATCCCCCACCTCTTACGACCCCTGGTAGGTGCGCAACCAAGCCGGTTGTTACCCGCAAGCGCCTTTGGCGGAGCTTCACTTGTCTTGGCAGCAGATATTGCTGTGCGGCTCATAGTTCCGGAAAAGGACCTCAAACTCGGTGTCTTAACAGCCATTGTCGGCGCACCATTTTTTCTGTGGCTTGTTTTCAAAACACGAAAAGGGCTGACATGAGCCTCTTGGAAATAAAAAATGTGACGCTCAAATTTGGAGAAAGTCGCATCCTCAATGACGTTTCCGTTTCCATTGGGCGCGGTGAAATGGTGGGACTGATAGGCCCCAACGGCGCCGGAAAATCATCATTGCTAAAAGTAATTCTCGGGCTGCTGCCAGCATCCGGAAACGTCCACTATAAAAAACGTGACCTCAAACAAATGAATTTGGAAGAACGCGCGAGCCTGTTGTCCTATCTTCCCCAGGAGCGTGATGTCGCATGGCCTTTAAGTGTTGAAACGCTTGTTGGCCTAGGGTGCAAGCGTAATGCATTTTCTGCACCCAACCCAAAGGACTTACAGCGCGTTATCGAGGCTATGCGACGCACGGATGTGCGCAACCTCAAACATCGTTTGGTCGATAGTTTATCGGGCGGAGAGCGCGCCCGTGTGCTGATGGCGCGTGCATTGGCGCAAGATACACCGGTTATTTTGGCAGATGAGCCCATCTCGGGTTTGGACCCTGCTCATCAAATCGGCTTCATGGAGATGCTTGAAGATCTGGCAAAAAATGGACGCACTGTCCTCATCACCATGCACGAATTATCGTTGGCGGCGCGATGGTGCCATCGTCTTGTCTTGCTCCATCAAGGTAGGGTTGTCGCCGATGGAAAACCGCGCAACGTTCTAACGGAACAATTCCTGGCCAAGGTCTATGGCGTCAGTGCCTATGTATCCAAGGATCAAAACGATTTCATCGTTCTGCCCATCAAACAGTTGTCAAAGAAGGATAAGGCAGGAACCTGAGTCCAGATAATTTTAACAAGTAATTTCTACTCGTCGATGATAAGCACATCGCCACCACCAAACGTCGTGTAGGGAATTTTTAGACGACGGGCCATATCGCCGTGATAGCTCAGTTCTGCCGGCCATATCCAGACGGTACCATCTCTTGGATCAACGAGCTGACGGGCGGCCCCAACTCGAGAAGCACGAATCGTCTCTACGATGCGCTCTTTGGAAGGGTTCTTTATGGGATATTCCTTCACAGGCCCTTCTCCGTGCAAAGTGGCGCAACCCAAAATAATAAAGCAGACGAGCCCCCTCTTTTGTAGAGTAAATCCCACCTGCAAGGCTCATGGCCGCCATCAGAGTAATCCTTCACGCAACGTGCTGTGATCTATATCAATATCTTCTGTTGATAAACGCTATTGCCTTCTTGTTGCCTTATACTCAGACGGCGTATCTTTATCTGATATTTTACGAGTTGGTATGCGGGGGCGTTGTTATGTTTTACTCCAATCGTGGAGCAAAAAGTGCTGTTTACTCATTCTTATCCGCATCTTCCATTTCCTTGATTTCATTGACCTCTTTTAGCAGCAACGCACATGCTGCATGCACGACCGTTGCCCCCGGCATTATCTCCTGCACCGGCGTATTTACCGGCTCAGGTATTTCTGAAAGCTCCAGCACAGATATTTCCCTCACCGCAGATGCCGCAACGCAGGTCACAACATCTCTTTTCAAGGCCTACGGTATTCGTGTGGAAAGTATCGGTGATAACGGCGCCGATGGTCACGACGAAAGTTTTTTCCACCCAGAACCCACCTCAGGCAAACCTGGAAATGCTTCAGGAAACGTATCGGTCAACAGTGCAGCGACCATCGCCACCTCAGGTGAAGACGCCATTGGTATTTTTGGACTTGCCAGAGCCGGCAATGGCGGGAAGGGCGGAGACGGCGGGCTGTTATATGGCGGTCGCAGTGGTGGCGTGGGCGGAGACAACTCCAGCAGAACCGTGACACTGGAAAATTCCGGCTCCATTGTTACGCAAGGCAAAACAGCAATCGGCATTGTTGCTCAAAACCACGGCGGCACA
Organism: Alphaproteobacteria bacterium; assembly: GCA_024275435.1. GTDB lineage: Bacteria > Pseudomonadota > Alphaproteobacteria > Rhizobiales > Hyphomicrobiaceae > JAJRZC01. The sequence continues at coordinate 1,267 of JAJRZC010000020.1, read as the reverse complement.
GGTGGCAGGGGTGGTAGCGGTGGTGTCTTTGCCGGTGGCGCAAGCGGTGGCGGCGGCGGACATGCGGGTACGGTGAGAATTATCAATGACGGTGGCGTTGTCACCTACGGTGATTTCGCTGCTGGATTATTTCTTCACAGTGTCGGCGGATTTGGCGGAGACGGCGGCGGTAGTGTCGGTTTTGTCGGCTACGGCGGCGGAGGCGGCAGCGCAGGAAACGGCGGCTTCGTCGATGCCACAAACACACAAACCATTACAACTTTCGGAAATTTTGCAAACGGCATTTACGCCCAGAGCGTCGGTGGCGGTGGCGGACGTGGTGGCGATGGCATTGGCATCGTTGGGCTCGGTGGTTTTGGAGGCATTGGCGGCAGCGGTAGCACTGTTTCCGTCACCAACAGAGCCGCAAGCAATGATCCCGACGATGCAAAAATCATAACTCATGGTGCCGATTCAATCGGCATTTTTGCCCAAAGCGTGGGAGGCAGTGGCGGCGACGGCGGCGACTCCGGCGGCCTTGTTTCAATCGGTGGAGATGCTCGCGAAGGTGGATCTGGAGGCACGGTCACAGTCAATAACGAGGGAACAATCAACACAACGGGCGCCGGCGCGTTCGCCCTTTATGCGCAAAGCATTGGCGGCGGCGGCGGCCATGGCGGAAGCTCCGGCGGTGTTGTTTCACTGGGCGGAACAGGTGGCGATGGTGGTGATGGTGGTACCGTCCGCGTTGACAACTCCACCAACGCTATAATTTCCACACAGGGGAACGATGCTGGCGGCATCTTCGCGCAAAGCGTGGGCGGAGGCGGCGGTAACGGCGGCTCAAGCGTCGCCATTGGTCTCGCATTCAGCCTCGCCATCGGCGGCAAGGGCGCAAAGGGCGGCGAAGGGAACGATGTTAACGTCGTCGATTGCTCAACAGATGCCGGCGGCAATTGTCTGCCAGCACAAAACGGACAGATCAACACTTTGGGCGATCGAGCCCACGCCATCCACGCACAAAGCATCGGCGGTGGTGGCGGACGCGGCGGCTATGGCATTGCCGCATCAGCAGGCCCAGATTTTGCGATCTCCGTCGCCCTTGGTGGCAGCGGCGCCGGTGGCGGCAACGGCGCCAACGTCAATGTTCTCTCCAACAGCATCATCACCACAACAGGTGATCATTCCTACGGCATTTCCGCAGAAAGTATTGGCGGCGGCGGCGGCTCTGGTGGCTTTAGCATCGCCGGTACCATCGCCGATGGACCGACAGCCAGCATCGCTCTTG
>JAJRZC010000291.1 GCA_024275435.1 Alphaproteobacteria bacterium | reverse complement strand
GTTCGCGCAACCGGGATACTCCCATGGCCATAGGCATTGGCCTTCACAACGGCCCAGATCTCTGTGTTGGGGCCGACCCTCGCTTTGAGCGCGCACACATTGTGGGCAATGGCGCCGAGATCGATGAGGGCGTAATTCGTTAAAGAGCCAGAATCTGCATGCATGGCTGGATAGCGCAAAAGAAGACGCAAACGGCGTTGGCGGGATCCATCCCTAGAAGCGCCGTGTGGGGACGCGTCCAATCACAGAAAAGTGTTGGCTTGTTGACGTGAATGCGGGGGTCCCAAGGGAACAGGATGCATTTTGCGCCTATTGGGCCTCCCGATAGCGATGTTCACGTCACGAACTTTTTGACTGAAATCCGGCCAAGATACCGCACCCTGCGACCGTGATCACAATCCTGTCCTTCTTGCGCCCGGGGATGGGTCCTTTGAGGAAGGCGGCGGAGAACGGGATGACGAAGATGGGCGCAGTGTAGGCGATGGTCAGGGAGTGGGCGATGGTGGCGAAAGCCAGGAAAGCGATGGAAAACAAAAAGCGTAGCGCCGTGGCCGTTCCGAACAGAATGAGCTTCCTGCAATCCTCTCGCTGCGCATGCCACCGCTCTCCTTTGAACAGCATCATCGTGTACACGGTCAGGGCAGCGGTGGTCATCCGCCAGAAAGTGATCTCATGACTCGAGATCGTATCAGTCCAGCAGATGAAAATAGGGCTGGCGAAAAAAGAAGACCGCCATCACAACGCATCGCAGTCCAATCGTTGCCTCTTGTGTGAGATTAGCCATCATGAATGGGCAAACCCTGTTGTTTGTGAATGCGTTTGCGTCGGGGCAAGAGACGTCATCCAGGGAAAAGATCATGTTCATTTTAGCATGGTTGATCAGGGGCTGAAAATTCAACCGATGATGGTCGGACACTGTATCGGTTTAGTCGGTGGCTGTTGATATTCTGGCGGAGTTTCCGCACCCATTCTCGTTGCGGGTGATTTCCACGAAACGCCGGGACTTCAGCTCGAAGCCAGATAGCAATATCCCGACGCTTGCGGTTTTGGGACGGTAGGGACGCAGTGGGTCGCGATACAGGTTGCGTGGCGGGCCGACACCAATCACGGATTTCCCCATAAAGGACGAGTTCTTTGATCTTGGCCATGTGCAATGCTCCCAGGGAGATCCAACTCCTGCCTTTTCCCTTCATACGATAAGTAATGCCTGTCTTGATATCCCTCAGCGATGCATTCGCCTTTTGCAAACGCACCCACACCCCATCCCCTCAGTTTACCGCAAGCCTTTGGCTTTTTCTACACTTCACCGACAAAATCCAGCAATTTCAAATTTGGCGTTGCATCGAAGCCCCCCTCCCAGCCTTCCCCCGCCGCTGCCGCTTGCGAGGGGAGGAGACGCCCCGCAAGCGCAGTCATTTTTTGTAGATGAAGGGCTCCCTCCCCCGCAAGGGAACGGAAGTGACCCGTCGGGGGAGGGCCGGGGTGGGGCGAAAAACAAGCCGAAAAGCCCCAAAACAAGTGACTATGGGCCAAGTTTTCTTAAATTTGGAATTGCTGCGACTAAATTGGTGCTGTGTCCCGATTGGAATGGATGCTTGACGCAAAGCCAGCGATACAGGCTCATCATTCCTCTGCCGCCATCGAGTCTGTGTGTCGCGGGGTTGTTTTTATAGGGTTTCAATCTTTTTCGGTTGGATTGTTTGGGTTCACCCGGCTATCAAACGATGACAGTGACGAGGTTAGGGCGGCGGACCAAAAAACGCGAGCGTGATGACATAGCCTTTACACACATTTTTCTGTAAGATACGCATTCGACTTGATGATTCGTTGGCGTCATGGACGACCATCTTGTTACCTGGCCAGATGAATGTCGTGGAGGCAGCATGGGATTGGTTTCAAACGACATCAGTGGGCGCGCCTTGGATCACTTCGGAGATAAAAAAGCGCCGTTTGCCAACGGGAGAAACTGGGATCTCATCGACAAACTGCAATTCGAAACGGGTGTTGGGCCCCATGTAACGGCGGAAGGTCTCGATAATGCGTTGTTCATCCGAAGGTTTGAAGCTTTCATCCACCACCAATTTTATCACAATAAAGTCCACTTCTTTTTGAATCACCTGAAATGCCTTGACGGCATGGACTTTAGCAAAAAAGGCTGTAAACTGGTGCACGGTCAACCAAT
>JAJRZC010000290.1 GCA_024275435.1 Alphaproteobacteria bacterium | reverse complement strand
TCCGGCGAGGCGGCGTGTGCCCCGTGCCAGATGAGCGAGAAGAAACCGATACTCCCGGCGTCGGGGCCGTAGGCGTCCTCACCGGTCTTGTGCAGCGCGCCAGCGTTGACGATGATCATCGAGCGCGGCTCGCCGATGGGGTTCTCATTGCACCAGGGGCAGGTGAAATCGGTGGGGAACAACCTTTGCCTGCCTTGAACGACGGGGAATGAAATTTTGGGCATTGCTTTCTCCTTAAGGCGTGTTTCAAGTGTAAATGTATTATACTGTTGGCAGGTTTAATGTGAGTATGGGAGAACCATTATGGCGAAGACCGTCAGCGTGACCGAGGCGCGCAGGCGCTTTGGAAAGATCATCCACCAGGCACAAACCGGGCCCGTGATCCTGACGCGGCGCGGGGAGCCGGTAGCTGTTATTCTGTCTGTGCAGGAATATGAGCGATTGACCCAGACAGATGTACGGCACACCATGCGGACGAACAATCCCAGGAATAAATCGGCATGAGGTTCTCATCTCCCATCCCGACTACACTTGCCCCGTTTTTTCAGGAGTATGACCTGACCCGGCTGGACCTCCAGCAAGCCCGGGACACCATCATCGAGCGCGTGCTGCAGTTTGGCAGTCGAGAGGAAATCCGCTGGCTGTTTCAGACGTATCCCCGCGCGGAAATTCGCGCCTGGGTTGAGCGCTGGGGTGATCTCGCCTTGCCGGAGCCGCACCGCACCTTTTGGCGGCTGGTGCTTGGATTGGAGAAAACGCAGTAGTGGCCGAGAACATATATTGGGAAACCATTACGTCGCAGATGCGCCAGGTGATGACGGCCTTTTGCCGCACGGAAATCGGGGAGCGGTTTTACCTCGCTGGAGGGACGGCGCTGGCGCTGCAGATCGGGCACCGCCGCTCGGTAGACCTGGATTTCTTTTCGCCTACAGAAGACATTCCCGCGGTGCGGGAAGCTTTGCGGAGCGCGCTGGCGCCATTTGATCCCTTGCTGGCCGACGCTTCCTGGGGAAATCTGGTTTTCATGGCGCAGGGCGTGCGTGTTGGGTTTTACGGGTACAGCTACCCAATGGTGGCGCCGTTTGTCCTGGTGGAAGGTGTACCTCTGGCAGGCGTGGAAGACATTGGTCTGATGAAGCTGGATGCTCTGCAGGGGCGCGCCAGTCGGAAAGATTTCTACGATCTGTATGTCATCTGCCAGAAAATTTCTCCGCGAAAGCTGCTTGACTTGGCCTCGCGGAAATACCCCGATACGCGAGACTTCGAAGCGCAGGTGGTCAAGCGGCTGGCCTTTTTTGAGCGCGCCGAGGCCGAAACCCCGCCATCCCTGCTATGGGAGATTTCCTGGGAAGCGGTCAAGGAATTCTTCCGTCAGCAGGCTGTGGGGATTGGAGAATCATGGCTCGACGCGGGTAGCGCGGAGAGGTGAGTATCCCCAGCCTGAGAATTGCTGCGACCTTGAAAACCTGGCTGGCTGAACCGATGCAAAGCGGGCGACGTACAAGATGTCTTGTACGAAGCTTTAACGCCTAATTGTGTCACATAAGTGTGCGATTTAGGTGGGCTAAGGGTGGGAAAAAGCGTCAGATAAGGGAATTTGCGAGTATACTATTGGTTAACTTGGTTATATTTGAAAGCACTTCATGGTTTCAACAAATAGGGTAGCGATAAATCATGGACCAAGATTTTACAACTCTCCAAACTGGTATCAAAGACAATCATCATCGTGGCAGTGTTGGAGACTTTTTTAAAACAGTTATTAAACCTGGAGCTAAACTTGCTATTGTCTCGGCATATTTCACGATCTATGCATATGATAAGTTAAAGAATTACTTAGACCAAATCGAGTATTTAAAATTTCTTTTCGGTGAACCGCGATTTGTCAGAACACTCGACCCGGAAAAGTCAGATTCTAAATCGTTCATTATAAGAGATGATGGGTTGGCGTTGTCCAATCTTCTCGAGCAAAAACGCGTCGCGCGCGAGTGCGCAGAGTGGATTAGGGAAAAAGTTGAGATTCGATCCATTCGGCAGTCGAATTTTCTACATGGGAAAATGTACCACGTTGATAATCAAGGGGTTGAAGAAGCAATTTTGGGCAGCTCAAATTTCACCGTGTCGGGATTAGGACTTGGCACAAACAATAACAATATCGAGTTGAATCTGATTGTCGATAGCCGCCGCGACCGGAAGGACTTGAAGGCTTGGTTCGATGAGATTTGGAATGATGAAGAACTTGTCAAAGACGTCAAGGCAGATGTGCTGCGTTATCTCAAACAACTTTATCAAAATAACGCGCCGGAGTTCATCTATTACAAGACTTTATTCCATATTTTTGAAGACTATTTGAGCGATCTCGAAACTGACAGACTGTTAGAGCGCAGTAATCTGATTGTAGACACCCAAATTTGGAATGCTCTGTTCGAGTTTCAAAAAGATGGCGTCAAGGGAGCCATCAATAAAATCTTGAATTACAATGGTTGCATCATCGCCGATAGTGTTGGCTTGGGGAAAACATACGAAGCACTGGCGATTATCAAGTATTTTGAGCTGCTTAACTATCGTGTGCTGGTACTCTGCCCTAAGAAACTCCGAGAAAACTGGACTATTTATCAAGCTTCGGTTAACAGCATTCTCAATCCATTCCCTGAAGACCGTTTTTCGTACACGGTACTCTCTCATACCGACCTGAGTCGGGACAGTGGCTATTCAGGGGATATCAACCTGGGGGCTTTTAATTGGGGAAACTATGACCTGGTAGTCATTGATGAGTCCCACAATTTTCGCAATAACACCCCCGGAAAGCGGGACGAAGACGGGAATTTAATTCGCAAAAGCCGCTACCAGCGTTTGATGGAAGATGTCATCCAAGGCAAAGTTAAGACTAAAGTTCTCCTGCTGTCCGCCACACCGGTCAATAACGACCTCAAAGACCTGCGCAACCAAATCTATTTCATCACCGAGAATAGAGATGATGCCTTTTGGGATTCATTGGGGATACAAAGCATAGAGAGCGTGATTAACATTGCTCAGAAAACGTTCAATCAATGGGCCAGTGATGAACATGATCGCAATACAGCTGTATTGTTAGAAAAGCTCAATTCCGCTTTCTTCAAATTACTGGACGCCTTGACAATTGCCCGCTCTCGTAAACATCTTCAGCGATATTATCAAGATGTCATCAAGCAACTGGGAGGCTTTCCGAAACGGCTGAGACCTATCTCCGTTTATGCAGACATTGACCGGGAAGGGAAGTTCCTTTCCTACGATACGCTCAATGATCGCATTGCAGAGTATAAACTTTCTCTCTTCAGCCCCTCAAATTATTTGCTGCCAGAATTTGCTGATCGGTATGAATTTGATTATGTGCTGAACTTCACTCAAAAGCAGCGTGAGAGCTTCCTGATCGGTATGATGAAGGTCAATTTCCTGAAGCGTCTGGAAAGCTCTATCTATGCGTTCAATATCACCATGCAACGTACGGTGGAGAAAATTGAGGACCTGCAAAGCCGCATTGCTCGGTTTAAGCAATTTCAGCAGGAGAACCCCGAATTAGATTTTAATGATCTGGAAATTGAGGACTTGGATGACGAAGAATTGCAGAACGCCATGCAGGTTGGTCGCAAGTTGGTGTTTCAGCTGGCGCATCTTGATGTAGACGCTTGGCTTGAAGATCTGAAGCATGATCATGAAAACCTGTATATGCTCTATTTGATGTCGAAAGACGTCACCCCAGAGCGCGATGCAAAACTGGCTAAATTGAAAGAGCTCATCCAGCAAAAAGTCACCAATCCAACCCCCATGGATTTCAGAGACCCAAAGACGGGCAAACGCACTCATCGTGAGTGCAGGAAAGTGTTGGTCTTCACTGCTTTTGCTGATACTGCCAAATACCTTTATGATCAAATACGTGATTGGGCGAGGGATGAATTGGGGGTGCACACCGCTCTGGTCACCGGTGGGTCTTCGGAGAACAAGACCACGTTGGGGTTGGCGAGGTACGATCACATCTTGATGAATTTTGCCCCCCTTGCCAAGCAACGCCACCTCATTCAAGACGCCAATATTTCTCAGGATGAAGAGATTGACATCTTGATCGCCACGGACTGCATCTCGGAGGGGCAGAACCTGCAAGACTGCGATTACCTGATCAATTACGACATTCATTGGAACCCCGTGCGCATCATCCAGCGCTTTGGCCGCATCGACCGCATTGGCAGCCACCATAAGGCCATCCAGATGGTCAATTTTTGGCCTACCAAAGATCTGGATAAATACATCTCCCTCAAGAATCGCGTCGAAGCCCGCATGGCCCTGGTGGACCTTTCGGCTACCTTT
>JAJRZC010000289.1 GCA_024275435.1 Alphaproteobacteria bacterium | reverse complement strand
TGTGGTTTTTTAGAAAACATATGGCAGATTCAAAGCAATACTGAAACCGAGTGAAACTTTGCGACAGAACCAATCCAATCGAACGTTAGCGGTGTGCCGACCCCACATACCATTTGACTTACTGATGTGCGATTCAGTCCCTTCATAGATTTGAAGGGAGTTTCTATATGGCAGCTACAAACGAGTTTCTCACAAGAATTCCGCGCGGTTCAGGTGGTGCGCGGCGCTGGCCCCTCGAACTGAAGGCTCGGGTTGTTGCAGAAACGTTGATCGAAGGTGCAACCGTCAATGCGGTGGCCAAGCGATATGAGTTAATACCCAGCACCGTTTCGGATTGGCGGCGTATGGCACGGAAGGGCAAATTAGTTTTGCCTAATTTAGATGGTATGGATTTCGTGCCTGTTCAGATTGAAGAGCCCAAACCACCGATGCCAGTTCCAACGCCAACCATCAATTTAGGCACACTTGATGTGATCAAAGGCGATGTGACAGTTCGGCTGGATGCGGGAACGCCCCCCGAACGCATCGCACAGATTGCATTCGCGCTATGATCCACCCATCGCATGGCGTGAACATCTACATCGCCACCAAACCAGTGGATTTCCGCAAAGGGCATAACGGGTTAGCCGCATTGGTACAGAGCCATCTGCGCAAGAAGCCTTTTGATGGCGCGGTCTATGTGTTTCGCGCAAAACGTGCGGACCGTTTGAAGCTGATCTATTGGGATGGCACAGGATTGGTCATGGCCTACAAACGGCTGGAACAACATGTGTTCAAATGGCCAGCTATTCGAGATGGTGTTTTAAGCTTAAACCCTGCACAATTCGAAGCTCTTTTTGCAGGCTTGGATTGGCGACGTGTTACCCAACTTGAAGCCTTGCCACCTGCTGCGGCAGAGTGAATCACACTACGTTTTTCGAAGGTAAGTCAGTCTAAATTTTGATAGACATAACCCATGATCTCAACCATAAATATTCCCACTGATGTTGTTACTTTACAGGCGCTTTTACTGGCCTCCGAAGAGCGCAACGGGCGTAAAGATGACCGTATTGAACGGTTGGAGAAACTTGTGGCCGACTTCAAGCGTGCCTTGTTTGGATCGAAGTCAGAGAAGGTATCCACCGAACAATACGAGCTGGCGTTAGAAGACATTGAGGTAGCGATGGCTGCCATTCACACTGAGGATGAACAGGATGTTGGGTTAACCACAAAACCAAAGGAACCACGCCGCACCAACCGTGGGTCACTGCCCAAACATTTGCCCCGTGTGGAAGAAGTTATTACGCCAGACAGCATCATCTGTGACTGCGGCTGCGAACGTCACATCATTGGCGAAGATGTCTCCGAACGCTTGGACATTGTTCCATCGCAGTTTCGTGTGATGGTGACGCGCCGTCCGAAGTATGCGTGCAGATCCTGTGAGAACGGTATTATCCAAGCCCCAGCAAAGCCACATCTGATTGAAGGTGGTATGCCAACGGAAGCGACCTTAGCGACGATTGTTATAAACAAGCACGCAGACCATTTACCGCTGTTTCGACAGGCAGGCATTTTTGCACGCCAAGGAGTGCATCTAGACAGGTCAACACTGGCAAAATGGTTGGGCCGCGTCGCCCATGAACTGACGCCCGTTTATGAATGCCTGAAGGCAGACCTAAAACAATCGACCAAGCTATTCATGGACGAAACGACCGCCCCTGTTCTTGATCCAGGGCGTGGTAAAACCAAAACGGGTTATCTCTGGGCATTAGCCCGAGACGACAGACCGTGGGGCGGATCAGCGCCACCAAGCGTGGCCTTCACCTATGCGCCAAGCCGTGCAGGCAAGCATGCGGTTGAGATATTGCAGGGCTTTGACGGCGTTCTGCAAGTTGACGGCTATACAGGTTACAACCGTGTTAAAGACAGGCGCGATAACGCGCCCATTGAGCTGGCTTATTGCTGGGCCCATGCCCGTCGCAAGCTGTTCGAGCTGACGATCAACAATGTGGCCCCCATTGCAGAGGAAGGCCTCAAGCAGATCAAAGCCTTCTATCGCATTGAAGCCCAAATAAAGGGCCTGTCCGCAGATGAACGCCGTACCATACGCCAAGAAAAAACACTGCCTCGTATGAAAGATTTTGAACAATGGCTGGCATACAAGTGTGCCCAGGTCTCGGCAAAATCCCCAACGGGGCTGGCACTCAAGTACATTGCCAAATACTGGGATGGCTTAAACTTGTTCCTCACCGATGGCCGTATCGAGATTGACAACAATACGGTGGAACGTTGCATGCGTCCTATCGCGTTGAACCGCAAAAACGCGCTCTTCGCAGGCCATGATGCTGGCGCACAAAACTGGGCAATGCTTGCGTCAATAATTGAAACCTGTAAGCTCAACAAAGTTGAACCACACGCCTATCTGACAGGCGTACTCACAGCCATTGCGCAGGGGCATAAGCAGAAAGACATTGAGCAACTACTGCCGTGGAACTTTGGAAAGTGAAGATAAAATAATGAGCAAAAGAACGCCAGGCCCTAAACCGAATGCAGCAAGCATAGAAATAATAGCGGGGCAAATTATGGCAATACAAATGCTTTTAGAAACAATCATCATCGATGGCATAAGATCAAATGCATTTTCTTCAGAGCTTATGCTCAGCGTAATTGATCAAGGGCTTGAGGTGTTCCCAAAAAACAAACACCTGTCAGAAAACGAGTTGCTCGGCGCCATCGGAACATTAAAAAGCACTCTGAATGCTATAGAAGTTGCTAAGACTGGAAAAATTCCAGTAAATTAATTCGCAAACACCGCTTACGATGATGCGCCCCAGCAATGCATCCACCTGCTTTTTAATGGCTTTGATTTGGCGTTTACCGGATTTAACGATGTCTTCGACTTGCGCCAAACGCTGGGTCCACGCCTCG
>JAJRZC010000019.1 GCA_024275435.1 Alphaproteobacteria bacterium | reverse complement strand
CGCCACCGGAGGCTGCGCTTGTTGGCTCCAAGATTGCTTCATCACGGGTGGCGAAACCGTTGTTGAGAGAGTTTGGGAGTCTTGAAAGCTTGATAGACTCTGCCGATCGGGCTGCGACACAGGTGCCAGGTGAAGCTTATGGACGCGTCTCGGAAATCGACGGTATCGGTCAGGTGGTGACTGATGCACTGATTGATTTTTTTACTGAGGAGCATAACCAGGAGGCTCTTCACGATCTGTTGAGAGAAATTGAGGTGCTGCCTTTTGAACCACCGAAGACTTTATCGAGTAGTGTTGCTGGCAAGACCGTTGTTTTTACAGGGACACTTTCCAAGACAACACGTAGTGAGGCGAAGGCACAGGCGGAGAGGCTTGGTGCCAAGGTCTCTGGCAGTGTCTCAAAAAAAACTGACTATGTTGTTGCTGGAGAGGATGCCGGTTCCAAGCTGAAGAAGGCCAGAGATCTTGGTGTCAAGGTCTTGAGCGAGGAGCAGTGGCACGATTTGATCGGTTCGTCGATAAGTGAATGAAACTGTGGGCTTTTGAAGCTCCTCGCGTGAGGCCAATACGTCATGGTGGATTTGAAAGCGGATAAAACATTCGGACTGGTCACACGTCTACTCCATTGGAGCATTGCCTTCCTTGTGATTGGTTTGTTTTTTCTTGGGCTGTGGATGCGCTCGCTGGATTATTATCATCCATGGTATACGCTCGCGCCAAACCTGCATTTCAGTTTCGGGATTGTATTTTTTGTTCTGGTGGTCGTGCGTCTCATTTGGCGTCTGTTTCGCGTAACGCCCACACCGCTGGGCGAAAACCGGCTTGAACATGCGGTTGCCGCTGTTGTCCATGCGTTCTTATACGCTTTGATGATAGCGCTGATGTTGACGGGGTATGTGTATGCCACAGCTGATGACAAGGCCGCCAGCTTTTTTGGGCTCTTTCATGTCCCAGTGATCTTGCATTCCAAGGCAGTTGCCGACACGGCAGGTGATTTGCACGAGTGGTTTGCCTACGCAATCATGGCGCTCGTTGTGCTTCATGTTATTGGCGCATTGAAACACCACTATATTGATAAAGATGACACGCTGCGAAGAATGGTGAGTGGTACTGTTCTAGGAAAATCGTGATATGGAGTGAGAATTATGAAGGTCAATTTTGTTGCAGCGCTTTTTTTGCTGATGGCTTCTTTTGGGTTTTATTCGCCTGTCCAGGCGGAGACCTTTGAGATTGATAAGGAAGGGGCTCATGCATCTATCAACTTCAAGGTCCAGCATCTTGGGTTCAGTTGGCTCACGGGCCGGTTTGACCGTTTTTCAGGAACGTTTGTTTACGACAAAGACGATCCTTCGAAATCAAGTGTGAACGTGGAAATTGATACGGCGAGTGTGAACTCCAATCATGCAAAACGCGACAAGCATCTTCGTAGTGCGGATTTTCTCGACGTGGCGAAGTTTCCCAAAGCAACTTTTGTGAGTACCAGTGTCAAGTCGACCGGGGATGGCACGGCAGATATTGTCGGCATGTTGACCTTGCACGGGGTGAGCAAAGAAATTGTCATCAAGGCTAAGTATGTGGGCGGTGGTGATGATCCTTGGGGCGGGTTTCGTCGTGGGTTTGAGGGTTCAACCCGCTTTAAGCTGAAAGACTTTAATATCAACTTCGATTTGGGACCTGCGAGCGAGTATGTTGAGCTGGAGCTGCATGTGGAAGGAATCCGGAAATAGCGGCAGAAGTGCCGCTGATTTTTGAAGCTTTACAAAGGCCAGATCAATAGGATCATTGGAACGCCGACGGCTATGACGATGATTTCCAAGGGTAGTCCCATGCGCCAATAATCGCCGAACCTGTAACCGCCGGGGCCCATAATCAGCGTGTTGTTCTTGTGCCCGATGGGTGTCAGGAACGCACAGCTGGCTGCAACGGCAACGGCCATTAGGAATGGATCCGGGTTGACGCCCAATTGTGTCGCCACGGCGTGTGCGATGGGTGCTGCGATGAGTGCTGTTGCGGTGTTGTTTAAGACATCCGACAAGGTCATTGTGAGGACCATGATGATGGTGAGGATCATCCAAGGCTTCAGTCCTGCGGAAATGTCGACAATACCCTGAGCCAAGACGACGGTTGCGCCTGAGTTTTCAAGGGCAAGTCCTATGGGGATGAGTGAACCGATCAAGATCACAACCGGCCATTCAATGGTTTCATAGATCTGTTTAATTGGCACGATACCAAGCAGCACATACAGCACCACGACAAAGGCCAGAGCGATTGGCAGGTAGAGAAAACCGAAGCTTGATAGTGCGATGGCGGCGGCAAAAAGGAATGCCGCGGTTGCCGCTTTGCTGCTGTTTGAGACTTCCAGACCGCGTTTGGCAAGTGGTAGAAGGCTTGAATTTTCGATGAAGGCCTTGGTGCGTTCTTTGGGCCCAAGAAGGAGAAGGACATCACCTGCTGATATGGGTGTGCGCCGAACGCGGGTTTGGAGGCGGCGTCCCTGACGTTGGATGCCCGTTACCCAGATGCCGTAACGGTCGATGAGGTTCATGGATATGGCGCTGCGGCCTTCTATTGGGGAGCCGGGGCGCACAACAACTTCCGTGAGTTCTAGGTCTGCATTCTCAAGTTGTTCGCGATGGTTTTCTTGGGTGACGTAGGCGAGCTTGTGTTCGCTAACGAACTTGTCCAGTGCTTCGGCGGCGGTTTCGACGAGCAGAACATCTCCATCACGGACCTTGATCCAACCCTGGTGAGGTTGAAGTCGGTGGTTTCCACGTATGACGCCGAGAAGGTCTACTTCGCTTTCCTTGCAGACCTTTTCCAGCTCGACGAGGGAGATGCCCGCTAGTTTTGAATCTTTGGTGATGGCAAGCTCGGCAAGGTAGTCATCGAGGTGGAAGGATTCTTCGTCACTGCTGACGCGGTTTTCTCCCTTGGGTATCAGCCGCCAACCGATCAAGGCAATAAATGCTATACCGGCGATGGCGCAGACCAACCCGACGGGAGCGAAATCAAACATCTGGTAGGGCGCGCCAAGTTCGCGTTCGCGATAGGTGGAGATAATGATGTTTGGCGGTGTGCCAATTAAGGTGACCAAGCCGCCAAGGATGGTTGCGAAAGAGAGCGGCATCAATGTTCTCGATGGTGAACGTTTTGCTTTTCTAGCCACTTCGATGTCAACGGGCATCAGCAGCGCCAAGGCGCCAACATTGTTCATGAAACCGGAAAGAATTCCGCCGACGCTGGCCATAAGAGCGATGTGGGTGGAAATGGATCGTCCCGCCGCTGTGACGTAGCGGGCAATATAGTCAATTGCGCCAGAACTCGACAGGCCGTGGCTGACGACGAGCACAAGCGCGATGATAACCGTTGCTGGGTGGCCAAAACCTTCAAATGCCT